>NZ_JBFRDN010000014.1:0-133961 GCF_052113785.1 Phyllobacterium sp. TAF24
GGTCAAGCCCGAGGATGACGGAGATGAGGATTGCAGGGAGCCAAGTTCTGCAGGGTTGGTGATTAGCGTTGCAGCCCCCATGTCCCTCATGGTGAGCGTGTCGAACCACGCCCCCCTTGCCACCAAACCAAGTTCAGCTGCGGGTCATCTCGCGGGCGATGCGGGTAAAATCGGCCTGCTTGATGCCGATATCGGCGCGGTCTGCCGGGCTCATGGCATTCAGCAAAGCCATGGCATTGCGGAAATCCTGATCCTTGCGGCGACGCCCGCGCGTGGTGAAATCAAAAATGAAGCTCATTGGTGGTATCCGTGTCTCTGTTTTCTGGACACAGGATAGTTCCACACACTCGGATTGTGCAGTGCAATATCTGCATGGGACCCATGCAATAGCTCAATTCCTTACCAACCCACCTGCTCGGCCTCGTCGACCGTCAGCGGTTTGATACCCGGCGTTAATGGCTCGGGTTTTTCGTCCTGCATGACCGGGGATGCCGGTGTGGGTTGCCGCACGGTGGTGCAGGCGGCAACGCAGATAAGAAGCGTGCCAAAGGCAAACACCCCCGCCGTAGCGCGGGTGAGCCTGAAAACATCTGTCATGCCTGAAAAACCGGGTTTCACGTTTTCCAGATGGATCAGTTGTCGCTCATTTTCAGGGCCTGAATAAAGGCTTCCTGCGGGATTTCGACCTTGCCGAACTGGCGCATGCGCTTTTTGCCTTCCTTCTGCTTTTCCAGAAGCTTGCGCTTGCGCGAGACGTCGCCGCCGTAGCACTTTGCCGTCACGTCCTTGCGCAGGGCCGAGATGGTTTCGCGCGCGATCACCGTGCCGCCGATGGCTGCCTGAATCGGGATCTTGAACATGTGCTTGGGGATGAGATCTTTCAGCTTTTCGCACAGATCACGCCCGCGCTTTTCGGCGGCGGCGCGGTGCACCATCATGGACAGCGCATCGACAGGCTCGCCATTGACCAGCACCGACATTTTAACGAGGTTGCCCTCGCGGTAATCGGACAGGTGATAGTCGAAAGAGGCATAGCCCTGACTGATGGATTTCAGGCGGTCGTAGAAATCGAACACCACTTCGTTGAGCGGCAGATCGTAAGTGACCATGGCGCGCTTGCCGACATAGTTGAGATCGACCTGAATGCCGCGGCGGTCCTGACACAATTTCAGGATCGAACCGAGATAATCATCGGGGGTGAGGATCGTTGCGCGAATCCAAGGTTCTTCGATGGTGGCGATCTTCATCACCTCGGGCATATCAGCAGGGTTGTGCAACTCCCGCTGCGTACCATCGGTCATGTTGAGCTTGTAGACAACGCTTGGGGCGGTGGCGATGAGATCAAGGTTGAACTCGCGCTCCAGCCGCTCCTGAATGATTTCGAGATGCAGCAGCCCAAGGAAGCCGCAGCGGAAACCGAAGCCGAGCGCCGCAGAGCTTTCCATTTCGAAGGAGAACGAGGCGTCGTTGAGGCGCAGGCGGCCCATGGCAGCGCGCAGGTCCTCAAAGTCAGCCGCATCAACCGGGAAGAGGCCGCAGAACACCACTGGCTGTGCCGGCTTGAAACCGGGCAGGATGGTGTCGGTCGGACGCTTGTCCTCGGTGATGGTATCGCCAACGCGGGTGTCGGCCACTTCCTTGATCGAGGCGGTGATGAAGCCAAATTCGCCGGGTCCAAGCTCGTCCACAGCCAGCATTTTTGGCGTGAACACGCCGGTGCGTTCAACCGGATATTTCGCGCCGGTGCCCATCATGCGGATGGTCTGGCCCTTTTTCAGGACGCCATCAATGATGCGCACGAGAACGATAACGCCGAGATAGGCATCGTACCAGCTATCGACAAGCATGGCTTTCAGCGGCTTGGTGCGGTCGCCTTCGCGGGGCGGCGGCAGCTGGTTGACGATCGCCTCAAGCACATCGGGAATGCCAAGGCCCGTCTTGGCCGAAATCAGCACGGCCTGGCTGGCATCAATGCCGATGACCTCTTCCACCTGCTCGCGGATACGTTCCGGTTCGGCGGCGGGAAGATCGACCTTGTTCAGCACCACGACAATCTCGTGGTTGTTGTCGATGGCCTGATAGACATTGGCGAGGGTCTGCGCCTCGACGCCCTGCGAGGCGTCAACGACAAGCAGCGAGCCTTCGCAGGCGGACAGGGACCGCGACACCTCATAGGCAAAGTCGACATGGCCCGGCGTGTCGATCAGGTTGAGGATATAATCCTCGCCATTATTAGCCTTGTAGTTCAGCCGGACTGTTTGCGCCTTGATGGTGATGCCGCGCTCGCGCTCGATATCCATCGAGTCGAGCACCTGTTCCTTCATGTCGCGCAGCTCAAGCCCGCCTGTCTGCTGGATCAGGCGGTCGGCAAGGGTGGATTTGCCATGGTCGATATGGGCGACGATGGAAAAATTACGAATGTGGTCAAGTGGAGTGCTCATGCGCGCGATTTAGCAGTGAACCGGCAAAACGCAAAGCGGGAAATGCAGGGACACCGTCACATGTCTGCATCGAACGTGCTATATTTTGCCCCTGTGCCACACACGGGGGATGTGATGATGGACGAATTCTTCAATTTCAAAGAGACGGATGGGTTCCGCGTCAAACTATGGCGCGGCGAATATATGTGTCTGCTGGGCTTCGACGTGGATGCGCCGGAGGATGATTTTGTCGGTTTCGCGGTGGAATATAAAGAGCCGAAGGGCACGAAATTCCTCAATCTGCGCAACCGCATTGCCTTTGATTATGGCGAACCCGCCAAGAAGGCGGTGACGGGCGGGGTCAAATTCCCCACCACCGAAGCGCCGCTGCAAATGTTCCGCTGGGTGCATTTTCCCTATGAGCCGCAGGACGGTATCTACACCTATCGCATCACCAAGATGCATATGCCTGAAGATGGCAAGCTGGTACGCGGCACCATGATCGAGCTGCCGATCCGCTATGATGCCGTCACCTATGACGGGTTTCTTGATGTGGGTTTTACCCGCAACTTTGCCTCCTCGCAGGCTTTCGAGGACAAGAAAAAGCAGCTGCATCTGACCAATGACATCATCCCCGGCAATGCGGATGATGGTCTTGCCTTTGCGGCCAAGAAAGCCGAGATCGCCAAGACAGGCATTTATGACTGGCTGGGTTTCGAGGCGCGCCGGCTGCTGTTCGGCTTTCTCGACTGGGCGGTGAAGGACCCGACCATCGAGGTGGATGCGCTGGCCTATGATCTGAATGAGCCGGATTTTCTGGCGCAGCTGGAAAAGCTCGGCAGCCGTTTGCGTGTTATCGTCGATGACTCAGGCGCGGTGGACAAGAAGACCGGCGAGAAAAGCGGGCATGGTGCGGCTGATAGTGCGGAAACCCAGGCAACTGCACGACTGGTTAGCAGCGCTGGAGCCGACCACGTAAAACGCGGGCATTTTCGCGGGCTGCAGCACAATAAAGTGCTGATCGCCAAGCGCAATGGCGTGCCGGTGCGGGTGCTGGGCGGATCGATGAATTTCTCGTTTCGCGGGTTTTACATTCAGGCCAACAATCTGTTCATTTTCGATGATGAAACAGTGGCAGGGCTGTTCGAGCAGATGTTCACGCTGGCTTTCACCGACATGGAGAACTTCCAGAAAGATCCGTTCTCCAAGGTCTGGCATTCGGTGAAACGCGAGGGACGTCCGGCGGTGCATATCTGTTTCTCGCCGCACAAATCATCGGAGCTGTCGCTGCAGCCGGTGGGCGGAGCCATCGATCAGGCCACATCCTCGGTGTTCTATTCCTTCGCCTTCATGAACCAGACGAAATCCGGACCGGTGCGCGAGGCACTGGACCGGCTGATCAAGAAGCCGCTGTTCAGCTATGGCGTGGTCGACAAGAAAAGCGGCATGGAAATCCAGAAGCCGAGCGGCGAGAACGGGCTCGTTGATTTTGCCTATCTCGCCAAGAATGCACCGGAGCCGTTCAAGAGCGAATGGTCGGGGGGTAGCGGCATCAATATTCATCACAAGTTCGCGGTGGTGGATTTCGACAAACCAACGGCAAAGGTCTTTACCGGATCGAGCAATTTTTCGCCATCGGGCGAGATGGGCAATGGCGATCATCTCGTTATCATCGAGGACCAGCGGGTGGCGACAGCCTTTGCCATCGAGGCGCTGCGCATGTTCGACCATCTGAACTTTCGCAACCGTATGCAGGTGGAAATTGCAACACAGCCCAAGAAGATCACGCTGAAAAAGCCCAAGGCGATTTCGGGCGAGGCCAATGCATGGTTTGACAAATTCTATGTGGCGGGCAGCCAGCGTGAGCGGGACCGGCTGACCTTTTCGCGTCAGTCGTAACGCAGTTCGCTCGCCTTGCCGCCAAACACCCCGTAGGCAAAGATCGAATAGCCGATGATGACGGGCAGCACCACGATGACGCCGACAAGGATGATGCCGAGGCTTTCAGGCGCGCTTGCGGCTTCAAAAATCGTCAGCCTGTCAGGCACCACATAGGGGTAAAAGGAATAGGCAAGCCCGGCAAAGCCGAGGGCAAAAATGCCCGCCATCATCACGAATGGCAGGGCGGAATGCCGGTCATTGGCGGCGGGCAGATGGTCGAGCACATACCAGAGCGCGGCGAATAGCGATGCTGTAATGAGCGGCAGTGGTGCAAGCAGGATAATCTCCGGCAGTGAAAACCATTTGGCGAAAATGCGCGGGCTGGCAAGGGGCGTTACCAGCGAGATCGCGATCATGCCAAGCGCGACCAAGACCAGCGAGCGACGCATGAGCAGCACGGCTTTGTGTTGGAGCGCGCCTTCGGTTTTATGGATGATCCACGCAGCGCCAATCGCCGCATAGGAGGCGGTAAGGCAGAGCCCGACAAGCAGACCAAAGAGAATGCCGGTCCAGGATTGATCAAGCCCCAGAATATAGACGCCGAGCATATAGCCCTGCGCCATGGAAGCGGTGATCGAACCGGCATAAAAGGCGAAATTCCAGCGCGGTTTCACATGCAGATCGACCTTGGCGCGAAAATCAAAGGCGACACCACGCAGGATCAGGCTGATCAGCATGATGACAACAGGGATATAAAGGGTCGATAGGACTACGCCGTGCGCGGCGGGAAACGCCACCAGCAGCAACCCAATGGCGAGGACCAGCCATGTCTCATTGGCATCCCAGAACGGGCCGATAGCGGCAACCATAATGTCCCGCTCGGCATCATCAGTCCCGGCAAAGAGAATGCCGACACCGAGGTCAAAGCCATCGAGGATTACATAAACAAGGATCGAGAAACCCATCAGCCCGGCAAAAATGAGGGGGAGAATGGTGGCTGCGCTGTAGGTCATGACGGGCATCGTGCTTGATGTTCAAAGCACCCCCCTCTGCCCTGTCGGGCATCTCCCCCACAAGGGGGGAGATCAGCCTTAAATACCGCCTTTGCGAAACTTGAAGGGTTTGCGGCTGTGCAAAGGCCTCGATGCCAATGTGATCTCCCCCCTTGTGGGGGAGATGCCCGACAGGGCAGAGGGGGGTGAAACAGGAGGTTCAACACCATTTCTTACGCTCCCCTCACAGGTTGACCCAATGGTTGGTCCTCAACGCCCGGTTCCGGCTGTTTGTCACCCTCTTTGGCAGCCTTGACCGCAAGGCGGATGATCACCCCGATATAAGCAAGCAAAAGCACCGCATAGACCACGAGGTAAGCCACGAGCGACGAGGCAATCACGCCCGCTGGCACTGGTCCAAGCGCATCAACGGTTTTGAGTACGCCGCTGACGAGCCAAGGCTGGCGGCCAATCTCGGTGGTGTACCAGCCGGCGAGTGTCGCCACCCAGCCGGAAAGCGCCATCGGCACCATCAGCATGGCGAGCGGTCGCGCGATGGTTCCGCGCCGCCACAGCATCCATGCGGCCATCCATGACACGAGCAGCATCAGCACACCCGTTCCAACCATGATCCGGAAAGCGAAGAACAACGGCAAGACAGGCGGATGATTGCCTTCGAACTGGTTGAGACCGGGCAGCACGCCGGTTGCGCTGTGCCGCAGGATCAGGCTGGCGCCATCGGGCACCGCAATCTCGAAACGGTTCTCTCGCCTGGCCTCGTCAGGCACGGCAAAAAGCACGAGAGGCACATTGCTCTGGGTTTCCCAATTGGCTTCCATGGCGGCGATCTTCTGCGGCTGATGCTCGAGCGTGTTGAGCCCATGCTGATCCCCGGCGAAAATCTGGATCGGGATGAGTATGGCCGCAAGATAGACCCCGGTGCGCAGGGTCTTCCACATGGCATCCGTGCGGTCGCCTAAAAGCCAGCGGAGGGCGGAAACACCGGCAATCAGAAACGATGCGGTCAGCGCCGATGCCAGCAGCATATGCACGAGGCGGTAGGGCATGGACGGATTGAAGATGATGGCAACCCAGTCAGTGGCATAGGCTTTGCCGCCGCGCATTTCGAAACCGGCTGGTGTCTGCATCCACGAATTCAGCGCGATGATCCAGAATGCCGATACGGTGGTGCCGAAGGCCACAAGGAAAGTTGCCAGCGTATGAACACGATTGGACACGCGGCGAAAGCCGAAAAGCATGATGCCGAGAAAAGCAGCTTCCAGAAAAAAGGCGGTGAGAATTTCATAGGCCAGTAACGGACCGGCGATATTGCCGACCGTTTCCATATAGCCCGGCCAGTTGGTGCCGAACTGAAAGCTCATGGTGACACCCGAGACGACACCGAAAGCGAAGGACAGGGCGAATACCTTGACCCAGAAATGGTAGGCTTTCATCCAGGCATCGTCGCTGGAGCGGATATAGCGAAGCTTGAAGTACAAAAGTACCCAGCCGAGCGCGATGGTGATCGTCGGGAACAGGATGTGGAACGAGATATTCGCAGCGAATTGTATTCTCGACAGAATGAACGGATCCATGACGGCGTCCTTTCGCTGCGGACATATGTCACCGGAATGCCTTCAATGAGAAGTAGACATGCTGTCGCGCGGCATCACCTCTCGATAATAATGGCCGCGGAGATTTCGCGGCCATTGGGTAGAAACGGGATCGGGTGAGGACTAGTTGAGCGAGCTGACCTTCACCGCCAGCAATTCGCCCTCATACATCATCGGGACGAAAATCGTATCGTCATTTGATCCGATATCGACATCACCGGGTTTGAACTGGGCGGCCAGCCGGGGTGACTGTCCTTCAACAATTTCATAGAGCGCGCCCTTTGCAGGATCGCTTAAATAGATGCGTCCGGGGAAGTTGACGATCCCGTCGACATTGGCAAAGCGAGTGGCCTTCGGGAAAGGCGTGACGGCCTTGCTTGCCAGATCAACAGAAACGAGCCCACCCTGCTGATCCGTGCTGAAATCCGCATGTATCCCCGCGCCCCATGAGCCGACGATCAGTCGGTTGCCATCAACGATAATCCCATTGGGTGACTTCAGATCAGCGCTTTCCAGCCACAGCTCAATCTTGCCGCCGGAATAGCGATAGATGCGGTTAGCCAGCATATCCGTGACAAAGACATCGCCATTTCCGGAAGCCGCCACGTCATTGAGGAATACCGCCTTGTCAGCGGCTAGGCTTTCAACGATTTTGCCCGTATCAAGGTCGACAATGCGCAGTTTGGTGATATCCGAGACAAAAAGTTTGTTGCCAACGATTGCCATACCCTTTGGCCCGTCAAAGCCGCTGGCCCAATCCATCTGGATAATCTGGCCATCCAGCGAGACGAGCGACAGATAGCCATTGCCATCCACGGCATCCGGTGCGCCATTGATGTTGCTGACAATCAGACGCTGGTGCGCCTTGTCATAGAGTGCGGATTCCGGCGTTTTGAAGCCGGATACTTTCCAGACTTCCTTGGCAGGACCAGCATAGGCCTGACCAATAAAAACACTCGCGGCAACCGCGACAGCCGATAAAATCCTGAAACCTGCGTGCATGATGTTTCTCCTTGCATGATCAGGAGAAGCATTAGATTATTGTCCTTTATGCGAAAGCTACCTTCATTCAAGTATCATAAACCGATACTTTTATGGTCGATCCGGGATACATTCTGATGAACAAGATGCTGTTTGAAGCCTTGAAGCGCGGCCTGAAAGCCAAGAACATCACCTATGGCGATCTGGCCCGGCGGATGAAACTGTCGGAACCGACCATCAAACGCATCTTTCAGGAGAGGGATTGCAAGTTTGGTCGTCTCATTGAGATTTGCGAGGCGGCGGGGATCGAGATCGAACATCTGATCGGTTCGATGAACCGCGCGCCGGATCAAGGCACCAAGGTGACGCTGGATGTGCAGCGGCGGCTGGCGCAAAACCAGTCGCTGTTTTTCGTATTCATCCTCATTCTGGAAAAGTTCACGCCTGAAAGTATCATGCGCATTCATGGCCTGAGCGAAGCCAGCATGTTTCTCTATCTGCGCGATCTGGAAAAGCTTGGCCTGTTGCAGATCGGGCGCGGCCTGAACTTTCGCCTGCTGGTGGAGCAGCCGGTGCAATGGGATTTTGATGGACCGCTGCATCAGACATTCATCATGATGAACCGCAATTTCATCAGCTGGTGCATTGCCCATCGCGGCAATGATGGCCACTTCCTCAGCTTTTCCCGTCCCATGCGCCGCCAGACGGCGGATTTGCTGCGGCAGGAAGCGGAGGAGCTGGCCGAACGCGCCAAGCTGCTTTCCCATTACGACCAGCAGACCACGGCGGAAGCGGATCTCGTCGGCTATAAGTGGGCCTGGGGTTTCGGCGGCTCGCCCTTTGGCGAGATGATGCATGTGGACCCGCATCCACGCGAACAGACAGCATCAAAACTGGCAACGGCGGACTGAACCAAACGTTCGATCCGCCGCCTGCCTGTTCATATTATACGGCGATCTTGCCGCCACCCTTTTTGGTGATGGCAACAACGGCGGGGCGCACCGGCATATCGTCCTTGAAATCAGGCCAACGGGTGGACAGGTCCTCGTAATAGGATGGACGGCCAAAGCCTTTCCAGTCCTCGCCACCATCGCCCGGATGCTGGACGGCAACCATCATGGTCTGCATATCAGGCAGCATGAGCGGGCCGCACATTTCCGCGCCCACAGGCACGCGGAAGAACAGTTTTGACGTGGCGCGGGCGCCGCCTTCCGTATCGATAGCCCAGATACCATCGGTGCGGCCAGTGTCCTTCGGCGAGTTGCCGTCGGTGGCGACCCAAAGACGACCGGCGGCATCAACCGCGCAATTGTCAGGCATGCCGAACCAGCCGTTCTTGGTCGTCTCGGTGGAGAACGACGCGCCGACATCGGCCACAGCCGGATCGCCGCATTTCAGCAGGATTTCCCACTTGCCCTTGGTCGCGGCAAAGTTGCCGTCTTCCTCGGCGATTTCGACGATATGGCCGAACGCATTTTTGGCACGCGGATTGACCGCGTCAACCTGATCATCCTTGCGCTTGGTATTGTTGGTCAGCATGACATAGACTTTGCCATTGACGCCATTCGGACCGATGTCTTCGGGACGGTCCATCTTGGTCGCACCGAGCAAGTCACCGGCGCGGCGGGTTTCGATGAGAACATCAGCCTGCGAATGGAAGCCATTGGCTTCGGTGAGCGGCCCCTGACCAAAGACAACAGGCAGCCAGTTGAGCGAGCCATCAACGTCGAACTTGGCGACGTAAAGTGTGCCGTCATCAAGCAGGTCGAGATTGGCAGCGCGATTATCCGGATTGAATTTTCCTGCTGTCACGAACTTGTAGACATAGTCGAAGCGCTCGTCATCGCCGAGATAGAACACGACGCGGCCATCCTTGGCGACGATGGAATCAGCGCCTTCATGCTTGAAACGGCCCATCGCTGTGCGCTTCTTGGGAATGGAATTGGGATCATTCACATCGATTTCAACAACCCAGCCAAAGCGATTGGCTTCGTTCGGGTCCTTGGACAGATCGAAACGGTCATGGAACTTGCCCCAGTCGTAAACACCTTCCGGGATACCCATGCGCTTGTAATTGGCGGCTTCCTTGCTGTCCTCAGGCAGTTTGCCAAGGAAATAGCCGTGAACATTCTCTTCACCCGACACATAGGTGCCCCACGGGGTCACGCCGCCGGAGCAATTGTTGATCGTGCCGAAAACCTTGGTTCCGGTGGAATCAGCATTGGTCTTGACGCGCTCATGACCGGCAACCGGGCCGGACAGCTGCATTTGCGTGTTCGCGGTGATGCGGCGATTGAGCTTGCCATCCTTCACCACCTGCCACTTGCCATCGACCTTCCTGATCTCGACGACGGTGCCGCCATGGGCTGCCATTTCAATATCGACACGCTTCTTGTCGGCGGGCGCGACGCTGATCTTGCCCTCAACGACCTTGACGATGCCGGGGAACATCAGATGTTCATTGGTGTATTCATGATTGACCACGAGAATTCCGTGTTCGGACGAGCCATCGATCGGAATGAAGCCGACATAATCATTGTTGTAGCCGAACTGCTTTGCCTGCGATTCCGGTGTCTGGTTCTTCGGATCGAATTCAGGTGAGTCCGGGAACAGGGCATCGCCCCAGCGCAGAAGCACATCAGCATCGTAGCCAGCGGCAACATGATGCTTTTCATCAATGCCGACTTCGACTTCCTCGAAGGAGAAAGCGGATTTGGCGTCCGCAGCGCGGGCATCGTCAGCCAGCATCAGCGCCATCGGGCTGACGGTTGCGGCAATGGCGGAAACGGCAAGCGAACCTTTGAGGAAACCACGGCGCGAAAAACGCGCGGCGATGATCTCACCCATGGTGGCATTGTCGGAGAGGTTATGGCCGGGGCCGTCATTCTCTTCAAGCTGGCTGGTGCGGAATGGCTGCTGGGAGGGAAGTTCGTTCATGATGCTGACCTCTGGCTATCTGGCTGGGGGGAGCGGCTTCGAACCGTCCCCGACCGCTAGAAGGTCAGCGTAACATCTTCATGACAAAGCGATGAATATTCGCAAGTACCCGCCAAAGGTATGAGAAGCGTTGTCACGCGGGTCTATAAATCTGCGCCACCGCCCCGCCGGGGAATGCCTTTGAGCTGATCAGCTTGAGGCGCATTGGCGCGGCGAGTTCGCAGAAGAGTGGTAGGCCTTTGCCCAAGACAACGGGCGCCACGACGAGTGCGAACTGATCAACCAGCCCTTGCGCGACAAGACTGCGGGCGAAACTCACCCCGCCATGCGCGATGATCGGCTTGCCTTCTCCGGCTTTCAACTTGGCGATTTCCTCAGCCAGATCACCGGTCGCCACATAGGCCTTGGCCCAACTTGCAGCGCCGGGCTGCAGCTCGACAGACTGTCCTGTTGCCGCATTGGCGCTGACGGCATCAACTGCCGCCGCCGTGTTGACATTCCCAAGAATCGCCTGCCCTTGCTGCGAGAAGACGGCTTTGGGAATCTGGTTCATCGGCGGCGCGAACTGGTCGGTGGACGTCTGCCAGTAATTGGCCATGGCCTGGAAGCTGCGGCTGCCCATAATATGCAGGCTGGCATTCCATATATAGTCAACGCCCCAAGCCTTCGCCTCCTGGTCAGCGCCGAACATCCAACTGTTTCGGCCATCAAGATCACTCACAAAGCCGTCGATCGATATGGCCATCTTCAAGATCAGGTCTCTCACGGGTTTCCTCCTCATGACGCTTCTGCCCAAGGACGCGCCAGATCGACCGATTCCGACAAGACGCATTTGAAAAACCGAAAATAACCCGGTCACGACAGCCATATCGTTTTAAGCCGCTGCGATAAGCCCGCCATAAATATCAAGATCGACATTGCCGCCCGAGAGCACCACGGCAACTGTCTTGCCTTTGATCTCTTCCTTGCGCGCCGCCGCACCGGCAAGGCCGACGCAGCCGCCCGGCTCGACGATCACCTTGAGATAGGTCGCCGCATCACGCATGGCAGCCGCAACTGCGGCATCGGAAACGGCAACACCGCCAGCCAGATTTTGCTTGTTGATCGGAAAAGTCAGTTTGCCGGGCTGCGGCGTTAGAATGGCATCACAGATAGACCGGTGACCCGGCTCATTGGCAACAGGCTCGCCCGCAATCAACGAACGGCGTAGATCATCGAAATTGTCAGGCTCGACGCCCCAGATGCGCGTTTGCGGTGAGCGGGCCTTCACAGCAACAGAAATGCCGCTGATCAGGCCGCCGCCGCCACTTGGCACGAAAACATCATCAAAGGTGATGCCACGCTCCTCCGCCTCATCAATCAACTCAATCCCGATGGTGCCCTGCCCGGCCATGATGGCAGGATCATCGTAGGGCGGGACCAGAATCATGCGGCGGTCATTGATGAAGTCAGCGGCGATCTCCTCGCGGCTTTCCTTGTAGCGGTCATAGAGCACAACTTCCGCGCCGTAGGATCTCGTATTGGCAATTTTCAGTTGCGGTGCATCTGATGGCATGATGATCACAGCCGTGATGCCAAAGAGCTGGGCGGAACTTGCCACACCCTGCGCATGATTGCCGGAAGAGAAAGCAACAATACCGCGCTTGCGCTCTTCCGCCGTCATCTGGCTGATCCGGTTATAGGCACCGCGGAACTTGAACGAGCCTGTTCGTTGCAGGCATTCCGGTTTGAACAGGATGCGCGCGCCATATTTGGCGTTGAGCCCTTCTGACTCGATCAGACGCGTCGGAACAAGCTGGCCCTTGAGACGGGCGGCGGCATCCACAATGTCGGTATTGGCAATGGCTAAAGCAGTCATCATGTCCTCGGCTACACCCTGCGTGATGGTTTTGCCATTCATAGCACCACGCGCCAATCCCGGCATCCAAATCATTGTCATCATTGTCCCATGCGGCCTCTTGAAAGTTTGGCCATAACGCTATAGTTTAGAATTATTCTAAAGTAGGAAAATATCATGCTCAGCCGCTTCTTCGGACCCCGCCGCCACGAACTCCACGCATTGTCGGAACAGCAAATTCTGGCGCTCGCCATTTCATCGGAAGAGGATGATGCACGAATCTATCTTGCCTATGCGGATGGGCTTCGTGATGATTTTCCGCAAAGTGCCAGAGTGTTCGAGGATATGGCGGAGGAGGAAAATCACCACCGGCAGGTGCTTATCGATCTGCACCGCGAACGCTTCGGTGATCGCATCCCGCTGATCAGGCGCGAGCATGTGCGTGGCTATCTGGAACGCAAGCCGGATTGGCTGGTGCGTCCGCTCGGCATCGACAAGGTGCGCGAGATGGCCGAAAAGATGGAAGAGCAAGCCTATCGCTTCTACACGGAAGCGGTGAAGCTTGTCAGCGATGCCTCGACCCGCAAATTGCTGGGTGATCTGGCAATTGCCGAAAAAACCCATGAATCACTGGCGCACCAGCTGGGCGAACAGCACACGCCCGATGCGGTGCAGCAGGACGAGAAGCTGACCGAGCGGCGGCAGTTCCTTTTGACCTATATCCAGCCGGGACTTGCCGGGCTGATGGATGGTTCGGTTTCGACGCTTGCACCGATCTTTGCCGCAGCGTTTGCCACACAGGATACATGGCAGACGTTTCTCGTTGGTCTGTCCGCCTCGCTGGGTGCCGGTATTTCAATGGGCTTTACGGAAGCCGCACATGATGACGGCAAGCTTTCCGGGCGCGGATCGCCCTTGAAGCGCGGCCTTGCCAATGGTGTGATGACGGCCATTGGTGGATTGGGTCATGCCCTGCCCTATCTTATTCCGGATTTCTGGACAGCAACGACTGTCGCGGCAATGGTGGTTTTTGTCGAGCTTTGGGCGATTGCCTATATCCAGCACAAATATATGGAAACGCCGTTCCTCCGCGCCGCTGTTCAGGTCGTGCTTGGGGGCAGTCTGGTACTGGCCACGGGTATTCTCATTGGCAATGCCTGACAGATACCCATGTGATTTGTGTGTTGCAGACGAATCAAAAGTGACAAAACCCGGTGGTTAACACCGGGTTTCTTTTTATCTTTTCAACCGGAGAATTGCGGCCTGCCATAGGTCTTAAAGCTAATATTCGATGAATTTAAGCTGTTTTAACCATCCGCATTCAGCAAGCGTTCATCTTTAGAGGTTAAATTTTAGCTAAATAATCGCTAACCGATTTTTCGGGCGATTGAGATTCAGGATACGAAAAAATGACTATGATTGTTCAGCTGCGCGATACGCTTCGCGTCGTCCGTGAATTCATTGTTCCGACCTACCGTCCGGAACGCCATTACATGCGCGGCCCCGGCCCCGCTTGTGCCCAGCGCAACCACGGTCAGGCATGATGGTAAACACGCGCGTCAGACGGAGCCTCATCACGGGCTCGCAAGCCATAGTCACGCATAACAGCCGCAATCCGCAGCCGGTAATCGGCAAAGACCCCGGCGCGGCCTGCGCTCTGGGCAGCGCGATGTTCCTCGGTCTGGCGCCAAGCCGCAACTGAGGCTTCGTCGCGCCAGAATGACAGGGAAAGATAGCGGTTCTCGTTGGCAAGGCTACGGAACCGTTCGACGGAGATAAACCCGTCCATCTTTTCCAGAAGCGGGCGCAGATTGGCCGCCCGCTCGAAATATTCATGATCGAGACCTTCCGCAGGCTCAACTTCGAAAATCACCGCAATCATTTGATCAATCCCCCATTATTGCCCGTTACCCTGCGCAGGAACGTACGGTCCTCGCGGCGGATGAATTTTCTCTCACGCGAAAACTCATAATTGGCACGGCCAAGCGGATCAGCCGTCAACCGGGCACGATAGGCCTCATAGGCCGCCAGATCCTCGATATTGTAAATACCATAGGCGAGCGTGGCAGAACCTTCATGTGGTGCGTAATAGCCGATCAGATCCGCACCGCAGCGCGGGATCGCCTCGTTCCAGTTGCGCGCATAATCAACGAACGCATCTTTCTGATACGGATCGATTTCATATTTGATAATGCAGGTGATGCTCATAATGGCCGCTCCTTTGTGTGGACTGGCCTTTTGTAGAGCGGGCTGGCGCGTTGATGCTTCGATCCCGGCCGAAGTGTTGACCCGGCGGCAAGCGCCGGGTCAAAGATTAATCAGGCGTCGAGGCCGTCAAACAATGCCGTTGAGAGATAGCGCTCGGCAAAGGACGGAATGATCACAACGATATTCTTACCCTTGTTTTCAGGGCGCTTGCCCAGCTCAATGGCCGCAGTCAGCGCTGCGCCGGAAGAAATTCCGACTGGCACACCTTCCAGCTTTGCCACCAGACGGGCATTGATGAAGGCATCTTCATTGGAAACCTGAATAACCTCATCATAGATGTGCGTGTCGAGCACCTGCGGCGCAAAACCGGCCCCAATGCCCTGAATTTTGTGCGGGCCGGGATTGCCGCCTGACAGAACAGGTGAATCCTTCGGCTCAACCGCAACGATACGCACATCAGGCTTGCGCTGCTTCAGCACCTGACCGACACCGGTGATCGTGCCGCCGGTGCCGATGCCCGACACAAAAATATCAACCTTGCCGTCAGTGTCGTTCCAGATTTCCTCGGCCGTGGTCTTGCGGTGGATTTCCGGATTGGCCGGATTGTCGAACTGGCCGGGAATGACTGCATCCGGCGTTGTCTCAACCAGTTCGTTGGCCTTGGCAATCGCGCCCTTCATGCCCTTGGCGCCTTCCGTCAACACCAGTTCGGCACCCAGCAGTTTCAGCATCTTGCGACGCTCGACTGACATGGTTTCCGGCATGGTGAGGATCAGGCGGTATCCCTTGGCAGCGGCAGCGAAGGCCAGTGCAATACCTGTATTGCCAGAGGTCGGTTCAACAAAAGTGGTTTTGCCGGGCGTTGCTTTGCCCTGCGCTTCCAGAGCTTCAATGAGGGCTACGCCGATACGATCCTTGACGCTGGCAATCGGATTGAAGAATTCAAGCTTGGCCAGAAGATTGGCACCAACACCCTGATCCTTTGCCAGCTTATCAAGGCGGACAATCGGCGTATCGCCAATCGTATCGACAATGGAATTGTAGATACGGCCACGACCGGGTTTGCGCGCGTCACCAGTGCTCATGAAAGTGCTCCCTCGAATTGGACAGGTTGATATCTTATGGCGCGAGCATGAAAATTCATAGTCGAACTCATGCGCAAATGCCCAGTCAGTGAGAAAAATCTGCTAATATAGATATCCGATTAGAATAAAATTCTACATTTACGAGGTCCGGCCAGCGATAGCCAAAGCGGCACCCGCCATGAAAGCAGCCGCTGTCCGGTTCAGTCTTTTCAAGGCACGCGGGGATTGCAGAAACCAGCGTGCCTTGGAAGCAAGCGCCAGATAAGGCACGAGCACGCCTATCAAAGTCAGAACTGTCACCACGGCCAATACGGCATAATCCGCCAGCGTAATGGCGTGCAGATCAATCAGGGTCGGCGTGAGCGCGATATAGAAGATCATGGTTTTCGGATTGCCGAGCGTTACTGCAAGGCCCGAGAGAATGCCGGAGACAACGCCACCATTACTGCGTTTGGCTTCAATCTTTTCAGCCGAAATGCCGGAGTTCCAGAAACTCCAGGCAAGATAGGCAAGGTAGGCCACGCCAGCCCATTTGATCAGCAGAAACACGGTGCCAAAAGTCTGCGCCACCATGGCAAGGCCAAGCACCACGGCGGTCAGATAAGTCAGATCGCCAATGACGAGACCAAAGGACATATACAGCGCCGAACGGAAACCAGAACCGAGCGCACGCGCAATCAGCGCGGTAATACCGGGCCCAGGAATGGCGGCAGCAATGGCAAGAGCGCCTGAATAGGTGATGAAACCGGCAAGTGTCATGATCAATCCCTATCTGAGAACTGCGGCTGGAGAATACTCTGATTTTCGGCAGTGGCAACACGGCTCAACGAAACGCCAAACCAAGGTATCGTTTCAATTTTCAGGACTGGAGAAATTTATGATGACGTCTTTCAACTCATCATAAAGGGCCGGATTTTCCGCAATCACACTATAGGGCGCACAACGGATAATTGCACGAATACTGCTTTTCGCCAGCAGGTCAAAACTCTTTGCTTTGGATGGCTTGATGATTTCAGGCTTGCCGATAATCGTGCCATCCTTGTCCAACTTGAACTTCACAGTGACAGTGCGTGCAATATCCTTACGCATATCTGGTATATTCCAGCAGGCCTGAATGCTCAGTCTTATCTTTTGAGCAATTGCTTGGACTTCCAGATCCGAAGCCTTTTTGTCAGAAGCCTGAACTGCGGATGTCCCAAGGGGTATCGCCAAAGAAAGAGCAATGACAGCTCGTCCAATCATCCCTGACATCCCATTCATGGCACCAGAAAACCCTGTCCCAACGGATCATCATCCTCGACGATAAACTCCGCCTTGCCGCTGTAATAGGCATGCCCGGAAACCCGTGCCGTAATGGCATCGAAAGAGCCCGCCTTTGTTGTCGAAGCCACAGCCCCGGCAAAACGCGAACCGACAATGCTTTCAAAAATCCGGGCCTGACTTGCGTGAATCTGGCCCTTGGCATGCATGGCGGCAAGACGCGCTGTGACGCCCGATCCCGTTGGCGAGCGATCCAGCTGCGCATCGGCAAAAATACAGACATTCTTCGTCGGCGCTTCCGACCAGCTATCGAGCCCGTCAGTCAGGATCGTACCATAGAGAAAGGCGAGGTCCTTATGATCCGGGTGTTCCAGCGGCACAGCCTCTTTCACCGCCTCGGTCAAAAGCCTTGCCGCGTCGATGAATTTGCGGGCGGGATCGCGGCCAAATTCCAGACCGAACTGCTGGCAATGGGCGAGCGCATAATAGGCGCCGCCATAGGCCACATCGAATGTGACTTCGCCATACGTTGGCAGATTGATGGTGCGGTCTCCAGCAAACAGGAAAGCCGGAACGCTCTCGAACGAGACACTGGCTGACTTGCCGTCCTTCACCTCAACCGAGGCCACCACCATGCCGCATGGGCATTCGATATGAACCGTGGTGACAGGCTCGACCTTTGCCACCAGACCATAATCGATGGCATAGCGGCCAAGCGCGAGGATCGCGTGGCCGCACATGGTCGAATAGCCTTCATTGTGCATGAACAGCACGGCGAGATCAGCGCCGGGTAAATTCGGTTCGACCAGCAGCGCGCCATACATATCAAAATGGCCGCGCGGCTCGAACATCAGAATCTTGCGCAAATGGTCAAGATTGTCCCTGACATAGGCGCGCTTTTCGAGGATCGTGCCTTTTGGCAGCACAGGATATCCCCCGGTGATGATACGCAGCGGCTCGCCGCCCGTATGCATATCGACAACAGTCAGTGGCGCGGCCATCAGGCGATGCCCAGAAGTGCGAGCAGCTTGCGCATATCGTCGAAGAGAATACCGCCCGCCGCGACAAGACCTTCATGATCGGCATGTTCATCGCCGCAATAGGAAAAGACTCGCATTCCTGCCGCTGTTCCGGCGGTGGTGCCGGCAACGCTATCTTCAATCACCACTGACCGGGATGGTTCAAAGCCCATCTGCTTTGCCGCATGCAGGAAGAGATCAGGGAACGGCTTGCCCCGCGCCACCATCGACGCGCTGTAGAGTACATCCTGAAAGTGGCCGATCAGCCCGGTTTTGCCGAGCGTCAGGTGCATTTTTTCGATATTGGCCGAGGATGCCACGCAATAGGCAAGCTGGGCCTGCTTCACCGCGTTGATGACATCCTCAATATGCGGGATGGCCTCGACGCCATTTTCAAAGATGACTGGAATGGCCTGATACCAGCGCTCAACAAAATCCTCGCCCAGCGAATAGCCTTCCGCCTCGACCTTTTCTTTCACCGCCCGCATCGGCATGCCGCACAGGTTCTTGCGCGCTTCATCGAAGGTGATGGGATAGCCCGAAGCATTGAGCATCTTGATGAGATGCTGATTGGCAAGCGTTTCGGTATCGACCAGAACCCCGTCACAGTCGAAAATCACCAGATCGGGGCGCGTCATATTTACTTGTCCTTGTCGATGCCTTGGGAATAGAGATTTTGCAGCTCCGCAAACGTCACACCTGCCGTTGAGAACCCAAAAGTACCATTATCGAGCACTTCGCGGGCCGCATCGCGAATAGCGGTAAAGGCGGCGGTGGTCAGCCTTGGTCCCAGCGAAACACGCCGCACACCAACAGCCGCCAATTCGCTGACACTGAGCGGAGCCGGAGCCAAAACGCTGACCGGCTTCGACACCGACGCGCAGATGGTGCGGATAGTTTCAAGATCGGAAATGCCGGGGGCGAACAGCACATCGGCGCCCGCCTTGTCAAAAGCCTGCAGTCGCTTGATGGTGTCATCAAGGTCGCGACGGCCACGCAGGAAGTTTTCGGCCCGGGCGGTGAAAACGAAATCATTCTTCAATGCTCGCGCTGCTTCCGCAGCCGCTGCAACACGTTCAACCGCATGGGAAAAATCGTARATCGGCTTGTCCGGGTCGCCGGAGAAATCCTCGATGGAACAACCGGCAAGGCCAGCGGCTTCCGCAGCAAAGATCGTCTCGCCCGCGCTGTCGGCGCTATCGCCCTTGCCTTTTTCCAGATCGCCCGAGACAGGCAGATCGGTTGCCGCAACAAGATCGCGGCAATGCTGCATCATGACATCAAAGGTAATGGCGCCATCGGGCAGAGCACGCGAAAAGGCAAACCCGGCACTGCTGGTCGCCAGAGCTTTGAAACCCAATGAGCCGAGAAACTGTGCCGTGCCGGGGTCCCATGGATTAGGCATCAAGAGAATTTCCGGCCCCTGATGCAGCTGACGGAAAACCTTGCCCTTGTCCATGATATCCTCCACCATCATCAACTTACGACGTTCCCGTTGATCCGAATCCTCCGGCACCACGTGCCGTCTCACTGGCATGCTGCCGCTCTTCAACGGCAAGCTGAACCACTGGAGCCAGCACGACCTGCGCAATGCGCATGCCACGCTCGACATAGAAATCGTCATCTCCGAGATTGATCAGGATTACTTTTACCTCACCCCGATAGTCGGAATCAATGGTCCCCGGCGTGTTGAGGCAGGTAATTCCGTTTTTGAGCGCAAGGCCGGAACGCGGCCTGACCTGCGCTTCATACCCTTCAGGGATTTCGAAGATCAAACCGGTGGGAACCAATGCCCGGCGACCGGGTAACAAAAGGAGCGGTCTGTCCTCCGGTACGGCGGCACGCAGATCCATGCCGGCGGAACCTGACGTTTCATAGGAGGGCAAATCAAGGTCCTGCCCATGCGGCAACCTGACAAGACCGAGAGCGGGGCGCACAGATCGTGCGGAATCGGATGATTGAGACATGAGATCACCTTTTTCACCAGTCTGCGAGATTGGTCAACCGGCAAGATTTGCTGCGATCATTCTTTGCACACAATCTCTTTCTAGCTGTCAATGCGGCCAGACGATTCCCAAGCGCCGCGCGACGCGCTATTGTCAGCCATATCAGACGTGAATCGGGTGAATCATGTGTCGTTGGGCAGCCTATCTCGGACCTCAGCTTTATCTGGAAGATGTCATTGCCTCGCCCTGTCATTCGCTGATCGCCCAAAGCCATGACGCCCATGAAGCCAAGACCCGCACCAATGGCGACGGTTTTGGCGTTGCCTGGTATGGCGAGCGGGCTGAGCCCGGCCTTTATCGCGATATCCTTCCCGCCTGGTCGGATCAGAACCTGAAGAGCCTTTCCCGGCAAATCCGCTCCCACCTGTTTCTCGCCCATGTGCGCGCCTCCACCGGCGGCGCGACCAGCCGAACCAATTGCCATCCTTTTGTCTCGGGCAAATGGAGCTTTATGCATAACGGGCAGATCGGCCATTTCGATAAGCTGCGGCGCGGGCTGGAAGCCAGGCTTGATGATGCACTCTATGTGCAAAAGCTTGGATCAACGGATTCGGAACTGATTTTCCTGCTGATGCTRCAACACGGGCTCGACAAAGACCCGGCACAGTCGCTGATTGAGACGGTCAATGTGATCACGGCGGAAGCAGAACGCGCCGGTGTGCCGCCATTCATCCGGCTGACGGCTGCCTTTTCCGACGGCGCCCAGCTTTATGCCGTGCGTTATGCCACTGATCGCTTCGCGCCGACGCTTTACACGGCCACCCTTTCGCCCAGCTCCGGCCTTTGCGTTGTCTCGGAACCACTTGATGGTGAAGCGGAGAACTGGATGCCGGTTCCACCCAATAGTTTCGTGACAGTGAAAAACAGCAAGCGCATCGCCATCGAGCCTTTTATGGCGCAGGAGAAATCCGGGCCGGTGCTGGAGAGCGTTTGAACCGCGACATCGCTATCAAGCAGCTTGGTGTGTCATGGAATCGAGCGCGACGATCTTGTCGATTTCCGCCTGCTTGTTGCGGCTTTCAATCTTGAGATCATAGGACGTCTGCATATTCATCCAGAACTCAGGTGAGGTCTTGAAGAACTTTGCCAGCCGCAATGCGGTATCCGGCGTGACAGCCGTCTGCTCCGCAACGAGGCGCTCTATGCGCGTCCGCGGGACGTTAAGTGCTTTCGCCAGCGCACCGGCACTCATGCTGAGCGGGACAAGAAATTCTTCGCGAAGAATTTCGCCGGGATGAATTGGGGGTAAGTTGACTTTTGCCATGCTCGTTTCCTTGGAGGCTAATGATAATCGGCAATCTCTACCTGTTCAGCACCTGCATTGGTCCAGATAAAGCAAATGCGCCATTGATTGTTGATGCGGATTGAGTGCTGCCCTTTTCGATCTCCACGAAGGGCCTCCAACCGATTGGCCGGAGGGGCTCGAAGGTCGTTCAAAGACATAGCGTGTTCTATCATCGTCAGTTTGCGCACAGCGCGTTGAAAAATCTCCGCCTGAAACCCTTTTGGAATTTTCCCAAGTGCAACAGCTTCCGTTAATTTGTCCTTGAATGAACATATCATCACTGCCTCAAATACGTGTATCATAATATGATACACTGGTGAGTCAAGTCGAATGTATCACACCGTGATACAACCTTAGTATAAGAGCTATTTGAATTGATGGTCGACGGCAGCGGCTTCGGCTGATAGAAGGCGCGCAACCCTTGAATTATTGAGTTTGAGCCTTTTCATGTCTTCTGCCGATCATCCCGTTTCGAAACGCCGTACCTTTGCGATCATCGCGCACCCGGACGCCGGTAAAACCACGCTGACTGAAAAGCTGCTGCTTTTCGGTGGGGCGATCCAGCTTGCCGGTGAAGTCAAGGCCAAGAAGGACCGTATCCAGACGCGCTCCGACTGGATGAATATCGAGCGGGATCGCGGGATCTCGGTGGTCACATCCGTGATGACCTTCGAGTATAAGGACTGCATTTTCAATCTGCTTGATACGCCCGGTCACGAAGACTTTGCTGATGATACTTATCGCACACTGACTGCTGTCGACAGCGCCGTCATGGTCATTGATGCCGCCAAAGGTATTGAAGCACGGACGCTGAAACTGTTCGAAGTCTGCCGCATGCGCGATATTCCGATCGTCACCTTCGTCAACAAGATGGACCGGGAAAGCCGCGATCCTTACGAAATTCTTGACGAGATCGAGCAGAAACTGGCGCTGGATACGGCGCCGATCACCTGGCCGATTGGCCGAGGCAAAAGCTTTGCCGGCACCTATAATCTGCAGGACAACACCGTGCGTCGCCGCGATGAGGAAGAAAAGCCAACGCCAGTCAATGGCCCGGAAGCTTCAGGCGCCTCCGGATTGCTGCCGGAGAATGAACGGCAGGCTTGGATCGAAGAAGTGACGCTGGCGCGCGATGCGTGCAATCCATTCGATCTGCAGTCTTTCCGCGAAGGTCACATGACCCCGGTTTATTTCGGCTCGGCCCTGCGCAATTACGGCGTGCGCGACCTCATTGAAGCCTTCTGTGATTTCGGCCCAAGCCCGCGCGCGCAGGATGCCGATACACGCCGCGTCGAGGCGACCGAAGACAAGATGACCGGATTTGTGTTCAAGATTCAGGCCAATATGGACCCTAATCACCGCGACCGCATTGCGTTCCTACGCGTGTGTTCAGGCAAGCTATCGCGCGGTATGAAGGCGAAACTGGTGCGTACAGGCAAGCCGATGAGCCTTTCTGCACCGCAATTCTTCTTTGCCCGCAGCCGCCAGATTGCGGATGAGGCATGGGCTGGGGATGTGGTGGGCATTCCTAACCACGGCACCCTGCGCATCGGCGATACGCTGACCGAAGGCGAGGACATCCTGTTTCGCGGCGTACCGAACTTTGCGCCTGAAATTCTGCGCCGCGTGCGGCTTGACGATGCGATGAAGGCCAAGAAGCTGCGCGAAGCCCTGCAGCAGATGGCGGAAGAAGGCGTTGTCCAGCTGTTCCTGCCGGATGATGGCTCGCCCGCAATCGTCGGTGTTGTTGGCGCCCTGCAGATCGATGTTCTGACGGAACGCCTGAAAGTGGAATATACGCTGCCTGTCGGCTTCGAGCCCGCACGCTTTACCATTGCGCGTTGGATTACCGCCGACGATCCGGCGGAATTGCAGCGTTTCATCAATGCGCACCGGGCTGATATAGCCCACGATCTCGACAATGATCCGGTGTTCCTGGCGCAGAATTCATTCTCGCTGTCCTATGAGGCGGAGCGCTGGAAAGACATTCGTTTCGCCGCCATCAAGGACTATCAGGTCCGCGAAAAGGCGGCCTGATACCGTAATTCTTCAATTGAAACAGCTATTAAGCCTTTCCCTTTGCTTTTTGTAGCGAGGGTAAGGCCTTAACTGTCCATGCGCAGAATTTTATATTCAACCAAACGGTTGACAATCGAATTCATGCGCTTATATTAAACCCTATGGTTGAATATAGCACACCCACTCTCGACGCGGTTTTTCATGCCCTCTCCGATCCAACACGCAGGGCAATGCTGCACCGGCTGTCAACAAGCGAACGCACCGTCAGCGAGTTGGCGACGCCGTTCAACATGTCGCTCGCCGGAGCTTCCAAGCACATCAAGGTGCTGGAAGCTGCAGGACTGGTTCGTCGCCATGTACAGGGACGGACGCATATCTGCGCCCTCCAGGCGGCCCGACTGGCTGAGGCACAGGAATGGCTGCGTTATTACGAGCAGTTCTGGGAAGAACGTCTCGACGATCTGGAAGATATTCTGCGTGCAGAGGATCGCGCGCTTGCCGAAAAGGCAAAACACGAGCGCCGCAAGGGCTCAAAACCCAAACATGAAATCAAGGAGTAGGAAAATGAGCCTGCATCAGGGAAATGACCAACTTGGAGTAGCAACAGCCCAGCGCACCGTTCGCATCGAACGGCTGCTCCCCGGCCCCGTTGAACGCGTATGGGAATACCTCACAGACCCGGAAAAGCGGGGCAAATGGCTGGCCAAAGGTCCGATGGCCGGACATGCGGGTGGGCCCGTCGAACTGATATTCCGCCATTCCGAATTGTCTAGCGCGCCAACACCGGAAAAGTACCAGAAGTATGAAGGGCACAAGAATGCCGGAACCATTATTCGCTGCGAGCCGCCGACATATCTTGCCATGACCTGGGAAGAAGGCGCGGGCGAACCATCGGAAGTCAGCTTTGAACTACAGGCCGTCGATGGCGATACCCTGTTGACTTTGACGCACAGCCGCCTTGCCGATCATGGCGCGATGGTGAGTGTCTCAAGCGGCTGGCATACGCATCTAGGCGTGCTGATCAATGTGCTTGATGGCGTTGAGACAACCGACTTCTGGGGAAAACTGGAAAGCCTCGAAGCGGAATATGATCGGATACTACCGGCCTGACCGAGCCTTTCGCATCGACATTGGCATAGCTATCAAAGGACAGACCATATGAAACCGCATTATGAAGGCAGCCATAATATCGCGATGAAAGTGCCGCCGCACCAGTATGAGGCAACAATCGCCTTCTACCGTGATGTGATCGGATTGAAGCCACTGCAAAACCATCTGCCCTCTATCGGGTTTCATTTTGGTTCCATTCAGCTCTGGATAGACAAGGCACCCGGTATGAGCCAAGCCGAGCTATGGCTGGAGATTGCTGCCGACGATTTGCGCTCGGCGGCTGTACATCTGAAGGATGCAGCTATTGTGCGTTGCGATGAAATTGAGGCGCTGCCGGAGGGGCATCAGGATTTTTGGATCACCAGCCCCTGCCAGATCATCCATCATGTTTCGCAAAAAGGCGATGGATGGTAAGTAGTAACTTACGCCATACAACAGGCCGGCTTCGTGCCGGCCTTTTACATTTATCAAATCAGCGCCGGAACTTGCGCTCAAACAGCAGAACTTTTTCACCCGTATATTGAATTTCATCAATGCGCTCAAAGCCCGTCTTTTCAGCAACGCGGACGGAAGCGATATTCTCCGGCGAGATGATGCAGCGTGCATAATCCTGCTTGAAGAAGTCATCGCCCCAGGCAGCGGCAGCGGCGAGCGCCTCACTGGCATAGCCTTTGCCATGCGTCTCCGGCGCCAGAACCCAGCCCATTTCAGGCGTATCGCCAAAGGGCGGTTCGATGTCGCGTAGAAAATTGGCGAAGCCGAGATCGCCTATATAATGGCCGGTGGCTTTTTCCTCCACAGCCCAGAAGCCGTAGCCATTCAAAGCCCACAGACCCGCATATTTTAACAGACGTGCCCACGAAAGTTCACGGGTTGAGGGCTTGCCTGTAATGAATTCATAGACGGATGGATGTGTCCACACGGTGTGCAGGGCTTCGAAATCCCCAAGACGATGCTCACGCAGGATAAGGCGTTCAGTTTCAACAACAGGAATGGTGGAGGTCATACGGAATCCATTTGAAATCTTTGCATGACTTTTTGACGGCTGTTGCGCGCAGTGTCAAATGGCTAATTGTATAAGCACAGGCTTACAGATATTTGATCAGCACTGCGTTTGCATGACGCTCATCTTCAAGCGCAAAATCAACCGTGCCAATTCTCTCGAACGCCCTTGTTTCATAGAATGTTCGCGCGCGATGGTTCTCAAGATTGACCATAAGGAAAACCTCATTCCAGCCCTTGGCACGGCTGTGATCCATTGCCGCCTGCAACAGGGCACTGCCTACACCGTGACCGGAAAAATGCTCTTGAACATAGAGCGTTTCAATTTCGACGCTCTCAAGCCGACGCACCGGACAGATGGCGCGATATGCAATCTTCACATAGCCGACGAGACAGGCATCGACCTCGCATACAAGCAGCTGTTTTGCGCCATTCGCGATCTCTGCGGCCAGTTTTTTCTCGGTAAATGCAGCAAAGACGTAACGGGAGAGCGTATTGCGCAAACCGGCCTTGGCATAGGTGTGCAGCCAGACCTGAGTGGATAGGGCCGCAAGATTGAGCGCGTCATCAGCCTTGGCCATTCTGATATGGAAAGTCATACTTCGATGGTCCGCAATGCCGCAGCAATACGGGCTGCCAAGCGCTCCGCCACCTCTTCCTTGCTCATATCGGGCCATTCCTCGATGCCTGAGCGCGTAACGATACGCACCGCATTGCGGTCACCGCCCATCACACCGGTCGTGTGGCTGACATCATTGGCAACAATCCAATCGGCGCCCTTCTTGTCGAGCTTCTTGCGAGCATTGGCGAGCAGATCCTGTGTTTCGGCAGCAAAGCCAACCACAAGGCGCGGGCGCTGCTTGTTGTGCCCGACCCCAGCAAGAATATCGGGGTTCTCCACCATTTGCAGGGCGGGCGCTGCTTCACCTGATTGCTTCTTGATCTTTTCCCCAGCCTCGTTGGCGGTGCGCCAGTCCGCAACTGCGGCCACCATCACCGCCGCATCGGCGGGCAGAAACTGTTCCACGGCATCGCGCATTTCACGGGCCGACTCCACATGCACCACCGAGACGCCCTCGGGATCGGGAATCTTAACCGGCCCGGAGACCAGATGCACCGTTGCACCCAGCTGCGCCAATGCGGCGGCTATGGCATGGCCCTGCTTGCCGGAGGAGCGGTTGGCAATATAACGCACGGGATCAATGGGTTCATGCGTCGGGCCTGACGTCATGACAATGGTCTTTCCAGCAAGCGGTTTTGGTCGGCGATCCAGCAACTTTTCAATTGCTGCGACAATCTCCAGCGGTTCCGCCATGCGGCCCGCACCGCTCTCGCCACTTTCGGCCATCTCGCCACTGTTCGGCCCGACAAACCGGATGCCATCCTTTGCAAGGGTTGCGCGATTGCGCCTCGTTGCAGGATGGTTCCACATTCTTGGATTCATGGCCGGGGCGATGAGTACCGGCTTGTCCGTCGCCATCAGCACCGCCGAGGCCAGATCATTGGCAAGGCCATTTGCCATCTTTGCCATCAGATCAGCCGTGGCGGGGGCGACGACAATCAGGTCCGCCTCGCGCGACAGGCGGATATGCCCGACATCATGCTCGTCCTCACGGGAAAACAGCTCGGTAAACACCTTGTCTGCCGCCAGCGCACCAACAGAGAGCGGCGTAACAAACTCTTCCGCTGCCTTGGTCAGGACAGGACGCACATGTGCACCGCGCTCACGCAATCGCCGGATGAGATGAAGACATTTATAGGCCGCTATGCCGCCACCAATGATCAGAAGAATATCCCGCTCGGCGAGAAACTGAGCCGGGTTTTTCTTACCCTCCCCCTTGAACAAAGGGGCGGACCGCAGATGCGAGACGGGGGAGGATAAGGCAACATCATGCGTCATTTCACCAAGAAGAAGGCGTACTTCCTCCTCCATGGAGCGACCATGGGCAGCGGCGCGCAGCCGCAACTTTTCTTTGGTGGCATCGTCAAGGTTGCGAATGGTAATGCTGGCCATATGATTGCACTCCAGAGAAGAAGACTGCATGTAATGCAATCATTGCAATCATATTAGCGCAAATATACTCAAAAAAGAAGCGCGTAAGTGATGATGACAAGGCAGATTGCAATCACCCAAAGCGCAACACGCCCAGACCGGGTGTGCCGGGCTTCGGCTTTGCCGATGGCTTTTGCAGTCTCATCATCGAAGCGGAAGCCCTGTTCTGCCATCCGGTCCATTTCCTTGGACAGGCGATCCGCACGCGCAACGAGTTCCGGTGCCTGCCGGGCAAGATGCAGCATTGCCCCAACACCTTCGCGCGCATCGGCAAGGATACCTTGCGGGCCGAGATTGCGGCGAATCCATTCACCGACAACAGGCTCCGAGGCCTTCCACATATTGAAATGCGGATCGAGCGTGCGGGAGACACCTTCCACCACAACCATGGTTTTTTGCAGCATGACAAGCTCGGGCCGCGTTTCCATGTCGAAAAGCTCGGTGACCTCGAACAGCAAAGTCAGCAGCTTGGCCATGGAAATGGTTTCAGCCGGCTGGCCGTGGATCGGCTCACCAATGGCGCGGATTGCCTGGGCAAAGCTAGCCACATCGTGGTGATGCGGCACATAACCCGCCTCAAAATGCACTTCAGCCACACGGACATAGTCGCGGGTGATGAAGCCATAAAGGATTTCCGCAAGGAACCGCCGCTCCTTTTTGCCAAGCCGCCCGGTAATGCCAAAATCCACCGCAACAATATGGCCCTTGTCGTCAACAAACATATTGCCGGGATGCATGTCTGCATGGAAAAACCCGTCCCGCAGCGTGTGGCGCAGAAAAGACTGGATTAACGTTTCGGCGAGACCAACGAGATTATAGCCCGCAGCGCGCAAGCCCTCGATATCCGACATCTTGATGCCGTCAATCCACTCAAGCGTCAGCACATCGCGTCCGGTGCGCTCCCAATCAACAGTTGGCACGCGAAAACCCGGATCATTCTTGGTGTTTTCGCCGATCTCCGAAAGGGCCGCCGCTTCCAGCCGCAAATCCATTTCAATGCGTGTGGTCTGTGCGAGGGTGCGTGTCACTTCAATGGGACGCAGGCGGCGTGTGGCGGGAACATAACGTTCCTGCCATTGCGCCACCATGAAGAAGCTTTCCAGATCATTGTTGAAACGTTGACGTACGCCAGGCCGCACAACCTTGACCGCGACCTTATGGTCTTCGCCATTCACCTTGACGTAGGCAGGGTGAACCTGCGCAATCGACGCGGCGGCTATTGGTTCACCGAGGCTTACATAGAGATCATTGACTGAACGGCCAAGCGAGCCTTCAATGGCCTTTACCGATGCTTCCATCGGGAAAAAATCAAGCTGGTCCTGCAGAAGCGCCAGATCATCGGCCACTTCCGTGCCAACAACATCGGGCCGTGTCGCCAGAAACTGGCCGAGCTTCACATAGGACGGTCCCAGCTTGTTGATCGCCCGCGACATGCGCTCGGACCGGCGGGCCGTGCGGGCGCGTCGCCGTGCCAGTAGCCCCGCCACACGATGGCCAAATGCCGGAAGACCGCTCAGCCCTTCAGCTGGCAAAGCGGAGATAACGCCTTCGCGCGTCATGATCCATCCGGCCCGGATCAGGCGAAATACTGCTGCAAACTTACTCATTCAGAACGTCACAACTTCCAGCCGGAATGCAGGGCAGCAATACCGCCGGTAAAATTGCGCCAGCTGACGCGCTCAAAACCTGCTGTGCGGATCATCTCGGCGAAATCCGCCTGCCGGGGAAATTTACGAATGGACTCAACCAGATACTGATAGGAATCCGCGTCGCCCGTGACAGCCTTGCCGATTTTCGGAATGGCATTGAACGACCAGGCATCATAAATCTTGTCGAGAACCGGCAATTCAACCTCAGAAAACTCAAGGCAAAGGAAGCGCCCGCCGGGCTTCAGGACGCGGTAAGCTTCGGCCAAAGCATAATCAATACGCGGCACGTTGCGAATGCCGAAAGCGATTGTATAGGCGTCAAAGCTCGCGTCCTCGAAAGGCAGTTCTTCCGCATTTGCTTCGACAAACTCCGTGTTGTCGGCAAGGCCCTGCTTTTCGGCGCGGTCGCGGCCAACGCCCAGCATGGATCCGTTGATATCAAGAACAGTCGCATGGGCATTGCGGTTTGAAGCCTCAACAATACGGAAGGCGATATCACCGGTGCCACCGGCCACATCAAGCACTTTCCAGTTTGATGTTTTGGATGGCGCGAGCCATGCGATCATCGAATCTTTCCAGACACGGTGCAGACCGCCGGACATCAGATCATTCATCACATCGTAGCGTTTGGCGACGCGATGAAACACGTCATTGACGCGTGTCTGCTTTTCTCCGTCGCCGACATCCTGAAAACCGAAGGATGTTTCCATGCCGCCATGGGCACCGGTGCGTTGCTGGCTCATTGTGCTACCTGCTGATCTCTTTTGCGGCGGGAGCATAGAAGATTGAAACGCAGAAGGCTATTGTCTGTTGCGCGATGAAGCGACGCGCGGCGAAATTTGTTGAATGGAGACCGCCTATGGTGCTGAAAGCCGAACTGCATTGTCACGTCGAAGGCGCCGCCTCGCCCGCCCTTGTCGAGAAAAAAGCCGCCAAATACGGCGCTGATGTTTCGGCCTTTATTATCGATGGCAAGTTTGTCTGGCACGATTTTACGTCCTTTCTGCGCGCTTATGATCAGGCATCCGCGTTGTTTCGCACGGAGGAAGACTATGCGGACCTGTCAGAAGACTACCTTTTGTCCCTCGCCAAGCAGGATGCGATCTATTCGGAAGTGTTCATCTCCACGGATCATGCCATCAGTGCCGGTCTGTCCCCACGCGCCTATATCGAAGGGCTGGCGGAAGGTATGCACCGCGCCAAAGCAGCCACCGGCATCGAATCACGCATGATCGCCACGGGCCTGCGGCATAAGGGGCCCGATGCTGTGATGCAGGCGGCAAAATACATTGCCGACAACCCGCACCCACTGGTATCAGGCTTTGGCATGGCCGGAGACGAGCGCATGCATCACCCCGAAGATTTCGCCAGGGCATTTAATGTTGCGCGCGATGCGGGGCTGGGGATCACCGTGCATGCGGGCGAACTCTCCGGATGGGAAAGTGTTGCCAATGCGCTTGATGCTCTAAAGCCGTCGCGCATCGGCCATGGCGTGCGGGCCATCGAGAATCCGGATCTGGTGCGACGGCTGGCGGATGAACAAATTCTGCTGGAATGCTGCCCCGGATCGAATATTTCCCTGCAGGTTTACGCGGATTTCCCCTCCCACCCCTTTCCGGTTTTGGCCAAGGCGGGGGTGCCCGTAACGCTCAATTCTGACGATCCGCCCTATTTCCACACGGACCTGACCCGGGAATATGAAATCGCCGCTGAGTTTTTCGGTTGTGATGATGACACCCTGACTGAGATCACCAGAACGGCATTGAAAGCCGCCTATATAGATGAAACCACGCAAAACAGCCTGCTTGAACGCTTAAATACCGACAAAACTGTTAGTGCCTGAGTCACAGACTTTGCGGGATCGGTTGCAAGCCGTTAAGGTCGGATAAAATTTGAGTAGGAGTTTTCCCATGGGCGTTACGATCGTTTCCCACCCGCTTGTTCAGCACAAGCTTACCATCATGCGCGACAAGGATACGTCCACGGCTGGCTTCCGGCGGTTGCTCAAAGAGATTTCGCTGCTGCTCTGCTATGAGGTGACGCGCGATCTGGAATTGACCACAATCAAGATCCAGACGCCGATGATGGAAATGGAAGCGCCAGTGCTTGAGGGCAAGAAGCTGGTTTTCGCCTCCATTCTGCGGGCGGGTAACGGCCTGCTGGAGGGCATGCTTGATCTGGTGCCCGCAGCGCGTGTCGCGCATATCGGTCTTTACCGCGATCATGACACATTGCAGCCGGTGGAATATTACTTCAAGGCGCCTGAGGATATCGTCAACCGGTTGATCATCGTGGTTGACCCAATGCTGGCAACTGCCAATTCAGCCATTGCGGCAATCCAGAAGCTGAAGGATCGCGGCGCTACAAACATTCGCTTCCTCTGCCTGCTTGCTGCGCCTGAAGGCATAGAGCGCTTCACCAAAGCCCACCCCGATGTGCCTGTATTCACGGCTGCCATCGACAGCCATCTGAATGAAAAGGGTTATATCATGCCGGGGCTTGGCGATGCCGGTGACCGGATGTACGGCACGAAGTAAGTTTGCATCATTATTGGATGAACATCGTGCGTGGTTCGACAAGCTCACCATGAGGGAGAGTGAGGATGCAACGCTAATCGCCTACGTTGCAGAATGAAATGCCCCTCATCCTGAGCTTGTCGAAGGGCCTCATGGTGAGCTTGTCGAACCACGCACGATGTTCATGCAATGTGCTTTTTACCCACCAATCCGCCTTAGAATAGGTTTGATAGTCCTCGGCTTGCGGTCAGAAAAACCGTAAGCACCGAGGATCGCGCGGGCGGCGGTCTGTGCATCCGTTTCACCGCGGGCATGGATAAGTGCAATAGTATCGCCCTGTTCCATGCGCGCACCGATCGGCTGCAGGGCCGTGATACCAACCGCGTGATCAATCGGGTCCTGCGGGCGAATGCGCCCTCCGCCGAGCGTGACAACGGCAACACCAATCGCGCGGGTTTCTACCGATGACACATATCCTGTTTGCGGGGCTTTCACTTCCAATGTCACCGGCGCAACCGGCAGATAATGCCGGGCGCGCGACACGAAGTCTGCCGGACCGCCAAGCCCTGTGACCATGCGGCCAAAGACTTCCGCTGCCTTGCCGGAGTTCAGGGCTTGCGTAGCCATATCCATGGCGGCCTTTGGGCTCACTGCAAGCTTGGCCGAAACCAGCATTTCCGCAACAAGCGCGAGCGTCACCGCTTCAAGGCGGGAATCGCGGAGATCGCCGGTCAGGAAGTCGACTGCGTTCTGCACTTCGACGGCGTTGCCTGCGGCAAGCGCCAGCGGCTCGTTCATGTCGGTAAGCAAAGCAGTCGTCGTCAGCCCGGCACCGCTGGCAACCGCAACAATGCTTTCGGCCAGAGCCACCGCATCGCGGCTGCGCGCCATGAATGCGCCATTGCCGGATTTCACATCGAGCACCAGTGCATTGAGCCCTGCAGATAATTTCTTCGACAGGATGGAGGCGGTGATCAACGGAATGGATTCCACCGTCGCCGTGACATCGCGGATGGAATAGAACCGCTTATCGGCAGGTGCAAGATTGGCGGTCTGGCCAATAATGGCACAGCCAACCTCATGCACGACTTTGCGAAACAGCGCATTGTCAGGCTGGCTGCGATAGCCGGGGATCGAATCCATCTTGTCGAGCGTGCCGCCCGTATGGCCAAGGCCACGTCCGGAGATCATCGGCACATAGGCACCGCATGCGGCGGCAATGGGGGCGAGCATCAGCGAGACATTATCACCAACGCCGCCGGTGGAATGTTTGTCGACCGCAGGTCCCGGCAAATCGGACCAATCGAGAATGTCGCCGGAATCACGCATGGCGAGGGTCAAGGCAACCGCCTCATCACGCTTCATGCCGTTAAAGAATACCGCCATGGCGAAGGCGGCAACCTGGCCTTCGGTGATGGCACCTGAACTCATCGCGTTAACGAAAGCCGTGATATCCGCAGCATCGAGCGCATGACCGTCGCGCTTGCGACGAATGATTTCCTGAGGCAGCAACATGATCTAGCCGATCTCCCGAACCAGCGCCCGGATGATTTTCTGCAGGCGTGCACCGCCCTTCGGCGCAACATCCTTGGTCTCTTCATGTGAGAGTTCTGCCCCCGTCATACCAGCCCCGTAATTAGTAATCACCGAACAGGCGGCAACGCGCAGACCAAAGAAGCGCGCCAGAATAACCTCCGGCACGGTGGACATACCCACCGCATCGGCACCAAGCGTGCGTGCCATGCGGATTTCCGCCGGTGTTTCGAATGATGGCCCGGAGAACCACATATAGACACCCATCGGCAGCTTTTCGCCGACTTCCCCCGCAGCGATGACAAAGGCATCCTTGAGTTTTTTGTCATAGGCAGCCGTCATGCCGACAAAACGCTGGTCCGAAGCCTCGCCGATCAAGGGATTGAGCCCGGAATAATTGATGTGATCGTCAATCAGCATGACACTGCCGGGCGCCAGATCATGACGCACTGAACCAGCGGCATTGGTCAGAACAAGCATTTCAATGCCAAGATCAGCCAGTGCTGCCATGACAGGGCGCATAATTGCGGCATCACCCTTTTCATAATAATGGGCACGGCCAGCCAGCATCAGCACGGGCTTGCCGGAAAGATATCCTGCAACCACTTCACCCGCATGGCCGGAAACACCACTATGGGGGAAGCCGGGCAAATCCGCATAGGGAATGCGGATAGCATCATCGACCGCATCGACGAGCGATCCAAGACCCGAGCCGAGGACCATTGCCACACGCGGGGCAAGGCCTTTCAATTTGTGGATAAGAGCTCCGGTGGCAGGCGCGATCATGCGGCGTTCCCTTTGCCAAGGACTTCCGCTTCAAAGCCATAGGGGAAAATGTCCCGCATGGTCAGCGTTTCGACAATGCCATCATTGTCACAAAGATGCAGGCGTGTATCGGGTCCGGCAAATTCGGCAAGCCGCTGGCGGCAGCCGCCGCAAGGGGTGCATTTTGCCTTCTTTTCCGCAACCACAACGATGTCTGTGATTGTGCCGCCGCCGCCCATGACAAAATGCGACAGGGTTGTCGTTTCGGCGCACCAACCTTCCGGGTAGGAAATGACTTCAATGTTGCAACCGGAATAAATGCGGCCATCGCTGGTGCGCACCGCTGCACCCACCGGGAACTGCGAATAGGGCGCATGTGCTTTCTGCATTGCTGCAAATGCCGCGTCGAACAGGTCTTTACTCATTCTATCGCTCTTTCACATAAGCCACGCCGCCCGCCTTGGGCGGGATTGCCTTGCCGATGAAACCGGCAAGCAGCACGATGGTGAGAATGTAAGGCAGGGCCTGCATCAGCTGTACCGGGACCTCGCCAATCAATGGCAAAGGATGGCCCTGATTGCGGATGGCAAAAGCATCAAGGAAACCGAAGAGCAGGCAGGCAAACATGGCCTGTACCGGACGCCACTTGGCAAAAATCAGCGCAGCCAGTGCGATGTAACCCTTGCCTGCGGTCATGTCCCGGCCAAACCCTGCGCCATCTGCCGTAGAGAGATAGGCACCGGCAATGCCACAAAGCAGGCCGCAGCAGATAACGGCCCGGTATCGCAACCAAGGCACGGAAATACCGGCGGTATCAACGGCCGCAGGATTTTCGCCAACAGCGCGCAGACGAAGGCCAAAACGCGTACGGTACAATACCCACCAGGTAAACGGGACAAGCAGGAAGGCCACGTAAACAAGCAGGGGGCGACCCGAAATGAACCCGGAATAGAATGGGCCAATCACCGGAATATCACGCAATGCCTCTGCAAACGGAAGATCGATTGCATTGAATCTGGCCGCATCCGCAATCGGCGGCGTTCGCCCACCCTGCTTGAACCAGGCCTGCCCAAGCATCACTGTTGTTCCAGCGGCAATAAAATTGATGGCCATGCCGGATACAATCTGATTGCCGCGATGGGTGATCGAGGCAAAGCCATGCACCAGACCAAGCGCGACGGACACGAGCACGGCGGCAAGGAGACCTATATAGGCTGAACCGGTATAGGCAGCAGTTGCAGCAGCAGCAAAAGCGCCTGCCAGCATCTTTCCTTCCAGGCCAATATCAAAAATACCGGCGCGTTCCGAATAAAGCCCGGCCAGACAGGCAAGCAAAAGCGGAACCGAAAGGCGGACTGTTGCATCCAATACCTGAGCCGTTGCTATCAAGAAGTCCATCATTGTCCCCCTCCTGTCGCTACCGCGGGTGTCGCTTGTTGTTTGGTCCGGGCCAAACGCTGGAAAAGACGCAACAGAGATGGCCGGAACATATGCTCCAACGCTCCGGCGAACAGAATGACCAACCCCTGAATGATCACGATCATATCGCGGGAAATATTGGGCATGTCGAACGCGATTTCCGCGCCACCCTGATAGAGTACGCCAAAGAGGATTGCAGCCAGGACAATGCCCACCGGGTGCGAACGGCCCATAAGCGCGACGGCGATGCCAACGAAGCCAGCTCCCGCGACAAACTCAAGCTGCATACGATGCTGTGCACCCATGATCGGATTGATGGCTGCCATACCGGCAAGAGCACCCGAAATCAGCATTGTCACGATCGTGATGCGCACTTCACTGATACCAGCATAGCGCGCCGCCTTGGGACTGTGGCCCATGGTGCGGATTTCATAGCCAAGCTTGGTCCTCCAGATCAGCAGCCAGACGACAAAGGCTGCGACCAATGCCAAGAGAAAGCTGATATTGAGCGGTGCAGAGCGCATGTTGAGGCCGAACATACCGAGCAGCCAACCAAGATCCGGCAATTGACCGCCCGGACCAAAAACACGGGTTTCCGGCGCCTGTGTGCCCGGTGCTTTCAGAATGCCGACCAGCAGATAGACCATCAGGCTGGCACCGATAAAATTGAACATGATCGTGGTGATGACCACGTGCGAGCCACGCTTGGCCTGCAACCAGGCCGGAATGAAAGCCCAGAGTGCGCCAACAATAGCCGAGGCAATAATAGCCAGCGGAAAAGTCAGCCACCACGGCAGTACATTGCCAAGACCTAGCCCGACCAGGGCAACACCCAGCCCACCGACATAGGCCTGCCCTTCGCCGCCAATATTGAACAGGCCGCAATGGAAGGCCACGGCCACGCAAAGGCCGGTGAAAATGAAGTTGGTGGCGTAGTAAAGCGTGTAGCCAATACCATCGCCGGAGCCAAGGGCGCCCTTGACCATCAGGACGGCGGCATCGATTGGGCTTTCCCCGACCAGAAGAACAACAAGACCTGCAACGAAAAACGCCACGATTACATTGATCAACGGCAGGAGGCCGTAGTCAGCCCATGCGGGCAATTTGGCAAAAGGCTGGCTCATGGCAGGGCCTCAATGATGGCATCAGAAGTGGAAATTTTGGCATATTCGCCATCAAGAATGGAAAGCGTCAGGGCGTGGACATCTTCGGCAGACCAGTTTTTGCCTTGATGATCCTTGCGATCAATGCTCGCTACCGCATCCTCCGGGACGACCACCTCAAATCCGAGATTGGCGGCCATGCGCACCGTTGCGTCGACAGAATTCTCCAGCAAGACACCTGTGACCACCAAGCTGCGCACCTGCAATTCATCGAGCACGTCCATCAGATCAGTACCGATAAAGGCATTATTGGTGCGCTTGTCGACAACCGGTTCTCCGACCTGCGGAGCCACTTCGGATTTGAACTCATTGCCCTCGGTTCCGGGACGATAGGGCGATTGCGGATCGGTGGAATCATGCTTGATGTGGACAATGGGCAGGCGGCGCTCGCGCCAGGCATCCAGAAGGCGGGCAATATGCTGTTCCACATCGGGCTGGCCACGGCGACCCCATTTGGGATCATCGATTGCATGTTGTACGTCAATCACAAGAAGCGCCTGCGTAACGCTCATTCTGCGGCCTCCTGCTGTTCGACACCTGCCATGAGGAGACCGAGTTCGCCTTCGCTTGCATCCGAATCGCGCTCGCCGACGATGCGACCGGCGAACATCACCAGAATGCGATCCGACAATGAACGGATTTCATCCAGCTCCACGGAAACGAGCAGAACCGCCTTTCCCGCATCGCGCATTTCGATGATGCGCTTGTGGATGAACTCAATCGCACCCACGTCAACACCGCGCGTCGGCTGGCCAATGATCAGCACACCCGGATCACGCTCGATCTCACGCGCCAAAACGATCTTCTGTTGGTTGCCGCCGGAAAAATTGGCGGTTTTCAAACGCGGATCGCTGGGGCGGATATCGTATTTCTCAATCTTCTTGCGGGCATCGGCCTGTATGGCCTGAATGTCGAGGAAGGGTCCATTGAGATAGAGCGGATCATCATGATAACCGAGAATGGAATTCTCATATTCTTCAAAGGCCAGAACGAGGCCCATATGGTGCCGATCTTCAGGAACATGGGCGAGACCGCGATCGCGCAATTCACCCGGATCAGCAGCACCTGTTATATCGATGACCTGACCATCCAGAAGCACCCGGCCGGAGACCGCCGTGCGAATACCCGCAACCGTTTCGATGAGCTGCGACTGACCATTACCCGCCACACCGGCAATACCGACGATCTCGCCTGCCCGGACGGTGAAGGATGCATTGTCGACCATGATAACGCCGCGACTGTCGCGCACGGTGAGATTTTCCACCGACAGCTTTACCTCACCCGGCTTGGCTTCGCCTTTCTGCACCCGCAGAAGCACCCGGCGGCCAACCATCAACTCAGCCAGTTCCTCGACCGTTGTTTCGGTTGTCTTGCGCGTTGCCACCATGGAGCCCTGTCGCATGACGGAAACATTGTCGGTAACGGCCATGATCTCGCGCAATTTATGCGTGATGAGGACAATGGTTTTGCCCTGCGCCTTCAACTGCTCCAAAATCCGGAACAGGTGATCAGCTTCAGCGGGTGTCAAAACACCTGTTGGTTCATCCAGCACGAGAATTTCCGCGCCGCGATACAGCGCTTTCAAGATTTCCACACGCTGCTGCAAACCAACCGGCAATTCTTCAATCAGCGCATCGGGATCGACATCAAGCTGATATTCCTGTTCCAGCCGTTTCAGTTCGGCACGGGCTTTGGCGATACCGCGCTTGAGGAGTGGCGCGCCTTCTACACCGAGCATGACATTTTCAAGCACAGTGAAATTTTCCACCAGCATGAAGTGCTGATGCACCATGCCAATGCCAAGCGCGATGGCGGTATTGGGATCGCTGATCCGGGCAGGCGCCCCATTAATGCGGATTTCGCCATTATCGGCTTGATAGAAGCCATAGAGAATGGACATCAGCGTGGACTTGCCAGCGCCATTCTCCCCGATGATGCCGTGAATAGTGCCTTTTTCAACGCGCAAATGGATATCGCGATTGGCATGAACGGCACCAAAACGCTTATCAATCCCCACAAGTTCAATTGCCGATTCTGCCATGTCCCCATCCGCTGTTGATCAGCTTTTTACGTCTTTTCGAACTTTCGACCCTAACACGGGATTATTTTCTTTCCAGTCAAGAATTACACGATTCACATTCCATCGCGGCTCTCGACAAGCTTACCCCTGCTCTGGCAATCTCCTGATATGACCGACCAGATTGCTCCCTTTGCCTTCCATACCACGCCGCGCATCGTCTTTGCGGCTGGCGCCAGCGGTGATGTCGCCGCCCATCTGCGCATACAGCCCAAAGACCGGCTGCTTATCGTCACAGACGCAACCATCCTTGCCTTGGGACTGGCGCAACCGGCCATTGCCAATCTGCAAGCCGCCGGAGCGGATATCACGGTGTTCGGCGAGGTGGAAGCGGACCCATCGTTAAAAACACTGTTAAGTGCCGTCGAAATGGCCCGTGAGAACAGTGTGAACCATGTTCTCGGATTTGGCGGCGGTTCGTCGCTTGACGTGGCCAAACTGGTAGCGCTGCTGGCAGGCTCCAATGAGAATCTCGATGACGCCTGGGGCGTTGGAAACGCCAAAGGCCCGCGCCTGAAACTGACACTGATCCCAACCACGGCGGGAACGGGTTCCGAGGTGACACCCGTCTCCATTATTACCGTGGGCGGCAGCGAAAAACGCGGCGTGTCGTCACCGCTGATCCTGCCGGACGTGGCTTTGCTTGATCCTGATCTTACCCTCGGGCTTCCGCCGCATGTTACCGCAGCCACCGGTATTGATGCCATGGTGCATGCCATTGAGGCCTACGCGTCAAAGAATGCCAATAATAATCCTGTCTCACGCGCACTTGCTGTGGAAGCGCTGCGCCTGCTTGGGGCGAACATCGAAACGGCGGTCTTTAACGGCAAGGACAAGGCTGCGCGTTCAGCCATGCTGCTCGGTTCAATGCTGGCAGGACAAGCCTTTGCCAATTCGCCCGTCGCCGCCGTCCATGCCCTCGCCTATCCCATCGGTGGTACGTTCCATGTGCCGCATGGTTTGTCCAATGCCTTGGTTTTGCCCCATGTGCTGCGTTACAACGCCGCCGAATCCACAAATGGGGCGGCGGGGCTTTATGCAGCACTGGCACCTCATGCATTTGCAGATATCAATATGAGCGGGGGAATACAGCTCATTTGCAACAGGTTTATTGATCGCTTGGCCGAACTCTCGGCAAAACTCGGGCTTCAGACCCGGTTGCGGGATGTTGGCATTGGTGAACACGATCTGGCCTTCATGGCTACTGATGCCATGAAACAGGGGCGGCTTCTGGTCAACAATCCACGCGACGTGACCGAGGCCGATGCCTTGGCGATCTATAGAACGGCCTGGTAACGGAGACAGGGATGACTGCTGATACGGACCGCGTCACCAAGCTTGAAATTCTTGTGACGGAACAGGAAAAGACCATTGAGGAGCTTTCCACCCAAATTGCCGAGCAATGGAGGGTGATCGAGGGTATGCGCCGCAAGCTTGATGCCTTGACGGACCGCTTCCTCGTTCTGGAAGAGCAAACTGCGCCGGACGTTCCGGTGACCAAACCACCCCACTGGTAGGCACAAATCCCAATGATCACTGTTGAACCTCTGGAAAATCGTCCCGAACTTGTTCCCGTGTGCGCACGCTGGAATTTCCATGAATGGGGGCAGGCCTATGGCAGGACCATGGAGCAGACGGTCGACGCCCTGATGCCCATGCTCGATCCGGATAGCCGGCAAAAGGCGTTTGTTGCACTCGTATCCGGGATACCATCAGGCCTTGTGCTTTTGATCGATAATGATCTGGACAGCCACGAACATCTGACGCCATGGCTTGCCAGCCTTTACGTTGCCCCCGCCTTCCGCAACAAAGGCATTGGAAAGCAATTGATAGCAGTTGCGGAAGAAGCCGCCAGAAGTCAGGGCCACGAAGAACTATACCTCTATACGGACAAACCCGATTATTACCGGTCCGTTGGCTGGCAACCGCATGAAGAGCTTGCCGGTGAAAATCAGGGTATGACGATTCTCAACCGCAATCTTTGATCAGATCCGGTGCGCCTTGAATGCTTCCACAATCAGCTTCAAGCCGAGCGCACCCATAACCGCCCCCGCACCACGATCAATCCACGCCTTGAAACCGGCATAGGTAGCGCGGGCTCTGGCCGTCGAAAACATGGTGGCGACGAACATGTACCAGCCCGTTTCAATGAGAAACACCATGGGCGGCAGGGCGAGCAAAAGCCAAAGGGGCGCATTGGCTGGTAAAAGTGCTGCAAACAGGCTGGCATAAACAATTGCCGTTTTCGGATTGCTCAGCTGTGTCATCAACGCAAACGAAAAAGACCGGGTCACGGACATGCGCGCGCCGGTTCCCGGCAAAACCAAGGGCTCGGAAGCGCTGTTCCAGATGCGGATGGCGACATAAACCAGATAGGCTCCACCAGCCACTTTCAGGATCAGATAAAGCCATTCGACCTGCATCAACAAAGCAGTCAGCCCCAGAACGGCAAGACAGCTGAAGATCGTACCGCCAATGCCCATGCCAAGCGCTGCCGCAAGTCCATGCAGGCGCGGCGAGGTGATGGCGATACGGGAAACGAGAACAAAGCTCGGGCCGGGGCTCATGGCTCCCAGCAGCAGAACGCCAAGAATACTGAAGAAAACGGCTGTTGCAGACATAGGGCATCCTCCTTGGATTGGAACAAGCTGCCCAGGCGCGCGGCGTTTTAAATCTGCGCTTCCCGATGGTGCCCCATCTCAATGCGCCAGTTGCGCAGGTGGGCATAATCTCACAATTCGACGGGAAGACAAGCAACTGTTGGTGGCAAAAACAAAGCCGCCGGTCATGCAACCGGCGGCTCGTCAAATGATTAGAGAATTAGCCCTTGTAAGGGCAGAAAATCAGCCCTTGTAAGGGCAGGCATTGTCCGTGTTGTAGTTATGAACCTTGACCTTGCCCGAGATAATGTCGGCCTTGGCGGTTTCCACTGCCTTCTTGACATCATCGGTCAGAAGTTTGGCGTTGTTTTCGTCTGCGGCATAGTCAACACCGCCTTCCTTGACGCCGAGAACGTTGACGCCCGCTGTGAACTTGCCATCCGCACCATCTTTGAAAGCGTTATAGGTGGCAACGTCGACACGCTTCAACATGGAGGTCAGAACCTTGCCCGGATGCAGGCCGTTCTGGTTGGAGTCAACGCCAATGCTGAGCTTGTTCAGATCAGCAGCCTTTTGCAATACACCGATGCCGGTACCGCCAGCCGCAGCGAAGATCACATCCGAACCCTGATCGATCTGAGACTTGGCAATTTCACCGCCCTTGGCAGGATCATTCCACGCAGCAGGTGTATCGCCAGTCATGTTCTGGATAACCTTGGCATCCGGATTGGTTGCCTTGACCCCGCCGACATAGCCGCAGGCGAAGTTGCGAATCAATGGAACGTCCATACCGCCAACGAAACTGACAGTGCCTGTTTTCGACGACTTGGCGGCGATGACGCCGACAAGATAAGAACCTTCATTGTCGTTGAAGACAACCGAGCGCACATTCGGCTTGTCAACGACAGCATCGATGATGACGAACTTGGTATCGGGAAATTCCGTCGATACTTTTTCAATCGCCGCAGCGGCGGAGAAACCGGCAATCACGATCGGCGAATTGCCATCGGAAGCGAATTTGCGCAGAGCCTGCTCGCGCTGTGCTTCATTCTGGATTTCGAACTCGCGGAATTTTACACCGGATTCCTTGGTGTATTTTTCCGCGCCGTGAAACGCAGCCTCATTGAAGGATTTATCGAATTTGCCGCCGAGATCGAAGATCAAGGCAGGTTTATTGTCCGCAGCATAGGCCGAAACGGACATGGCTGTGGCAGCCAGCAGACCAAGAACAATACGCTTCATTTGATACCAACCCTCTGGATTTTGTTAACGAGGACCAACATTCTGCTGGTTCCGGAATTCGTTGCGACCTATCCCATTATGGCCGCCCCAAAAAGCAATCTTGCACGGCTCCGGGCAAAATTCACGCGGAATTTTGCCTCCCGGTCAAATATCAAAGAATAATACAATTTTAACAGAGGCTTAAATGGATTTTCCCTGTGGAATAGGACAGGAATATCCATATGGGATAGACCCTAGCTCACCCCTCTCAACGGGCCGCAAAGCGCCCTACCCGGTTCTCGCGGCGATATCCCAGCGCATATAGAAGAAAAGCCAGAATGGCGAAAACAACGAAGGTTGGGGTTTCAAGCACCCAAAGCATCAGGGGATTCCACAAAATGGGATAAAGATGAGCGTTGAAGTAGGTTTCAACGAGGGTAAGCGATGAAGCAGACAGGGATTGCCAGCTTTCGCGCAAGGATGTGGTGACCAGATGGGACGCGCCGACAGACCGGGCGGCATCGAGAACCGCCGCGATGATCGCCATGGCAAGAGCTATATAGGCGAAAAGCCTCAAAACGGGTCGGATCACATCACTCTCCAAAATCATCATTCAACGTCGCTCCGGCAACGCAAAAATCGCATTCTAGCGCGGAACATTGCCCGATTGAATGCGGATTTGGCGATAGTCTGATCCCGGAATGTGAAATTTCCCTGAAAATTCCCAACAATTTCAGAGGCAAACACATGAAAATGCGTCAAAGCGCAATTATGTTGAAATAGGTGTTGAACAAGTGCTTGTTCTGACTATAGTGCGCGCCGCACGGGGTCGTTGTTGGCTAACCATCTTCAAGTGACTCGCGCAAATTCCAAAGACTGAGTGACCGATGGTTGACGGTGCTCCTGAGCCGGTTTTTCCGGCTGAGAATGACCAACCCGACCGGCCCCATGCCGGACGATCTGCGGAGAGGTGGCCGAGTGGTTGAAGGCGCACGCCTGGAAAGTGTGTTTACGTCAAAAGCGTAACGCGGGTTCGAATCCCGCTCTCTCCGCCAGTCCTTCTATAATTCCTTATTTCAATTGTGATTCAATGCCTTAAGTGCATTTGCACCTGCGCCAAATTTCGTGTTACGCGCCTATGCCGTTGCAGCGACCATCAAGCCAACGTAGCAAAGGAGCCGTACTGCTGTCATAGTGTTAATGTCCTTGACTTACGGGGCGAGGACTTTGCACACGCGCAACGGCACGGGAAAACCTCATGTTTGATCACGTTAAATTCGGAGTCAGAGACTTTGCGGCAAGCAAGGCGTTCTACCTTGAAGCACTCAAGCCGCTCGGCGTCGCTGTTATCGCTGAGGGCCCGCCAACCTATGGCGTCGAGCTTAGCCCAGAGGGTAAGGCTTCATTATGCCTGTATCAATCCGAGGAGAAGCCGGCGCATCTGCATCTGGCATTTACAGCCGAGAATCGCCAGCAAGTCGATGCATTTTACCGCGCCGCTCTGGAGGCGGGTGGCAAAGACAATGGTGCGCCCGGTCTGCGCCCGCACTACCATGCCAATTACTATGCAGCCTTTGTAATTGACCCTGATGGCCATAACATCGAAGTGGTTTGCCACGTGCCCGCGGCATAATAGGCCTTATCGGAAACGGTTCAAGTAACGCGTACCGCATCATTTGTGGCCTCGAGATTGGAGCATTCCAACAGCAGCTCACGGAACTCTTTGAAAGCGGGCGTCCCGAAGCCTGGCCGGCTGGCGACCCATGTGTCGACCCGCATCAACGGCTTGATTGTGAATCGTGCAGCGTCGGGCACGAGATCGAGCACGCTGCGTGGCAAGATGGAGAAACACGACCCGGCCGCGGTACACGCTACCATGGCATGATAGGACGCCACTTCCTGAATCCGCAGCGCCGTCCTTTTCGAACCAAAGTCCATGGCCCACTCTTCGGCCAGCATGCGGTAGGTGCAACCGGGCGCGAATGCCGCAAGGGCACGCGGCTTGATCTCTTGCGAATGCTGGATCTCGGGATGCCCCGGCGGCAGCAGCAATACCAATTCCTCACGAAATACCGGAACCTTATCCAAGACATTTGGCGCGAGCCACCACTCACCTTCAGGCACCGCGATCAGCGCACAGTCGATTTGGTGAGCAAGGAGCGCGTCGATGAGCTGCCGGGTTGGTGCTGTCGAAAGGTCGATGGTGACCTGCGGCCATCGCATGTTAAACGCGGCGAGCGGCATGGGCAGACGCGTGGCGGCGGTTGACTCCATCGAACCGAGGCGCAGGACACCGAGCGGTTCGAGAGGATTAACCGTTTGCTGCGCCTCATCCGCCAGATTCAGGATGCGCTCTGCATAATCCAGATAGGTTGCACCTTCGGTGGTAAGATCCATACGCTTCTTGTCTCTCTGGAATAAAGGCACACCGATTTCCGCCTCCAGCTGCTGGATTCGGGTCGTGACATTTGAAGGCACGCGACCCAGCAATTCAGCTGCTCGGGTGACACTCTGCTCTCGGGCGACCGCGCGGAAAACAGCGAGCGATGCAAGGTCCATAAAATTCTCCATTGCAGAATAACTCTTAATATGTATTCTTTATATAAGAATTAAAGTCAATCATTCTCCAAATGAAATATGTTACACGAGGGTAAGCGCATGCTCAAAGCACTGGGAGTCCAGCTTCCTATTGTCCAGGCGCCTATGGCCGGGGTTTCCACTCCCGCTCTTGCTGCGGCAGTTTCCAATGCAGGCGGACTCGGATCACTCGGGATCGGAGCCAGCACGGTGGCACAGGCCCGTCAGGCGATGGAAGAAACGCGCGCGCTGACTTCCCGGCCCTTCAATGTGAATGTCTTTTGCCATGAGCCAGCCCGCCGGGATGCCGGGGTCGAAACCAATTGGCTGAAATATCTCGCCCCCCTTTTCATGGAATTCGGCATTGAGGCACCGGTTACGCTGGATGAAATCTACAAGACCTTCCTTGCGGACGAAGATGCGTTTCGCATGCTGCTCCATGAACGTCCGGCGGTCATAAGCTTTCATTTTGGTTTGCCTAGCCCCGACAAGATCTCTGCTTTCCGCAAAGCCGGTATCAAGATGCTGGCGACTGCGACCGGCCTGTCCGAAGCCAAAGCGATTGAGGGAGCCGGGATTGATGGAATAGTGGCGCAGGGAATTGAAGCTGGCGGCCATCGCGGCATTTTCGACCCGCAAGAGGTGGACGAGCGGCTGAGTACGTCGGTTCTCGTCCGATTGCTTGTCACCCGGACCAGCTTGCCCGTGATTGCGGCAGGCGGGATCATGGATGGCGCAGGCATCAGGGCATCGCTCGATCTGGGAGCGACTGCTGCACAGCTCGGAACAGCATTCATCCTATGCCCGGAATCCGCAGCAAATGCCAGTTATCGGGAATATCTCAAGAGTGACCGAGCCACTATCACGCGGTTGACGTCGGTTCTGTCAGGACGCCCGGCGCGGGGCATTGTCAACCGTTTCATTGCGTATTGCGAGGCGGCCGGAAGCCCGATACCCGCGCCCTATCCGGTAGCATATGACCTTGCAAAGCGGCTTCATGCTGGCGCGGCTAAACATGGCAACAACGAGTTTGCCGCCCAGTGGGCTGGCCAGGGAGCGCCAATGGCGCGCGAACTGCCCGCCGCACAGCTGGTAAAAGTTCTTGCCGATGAGTTGCAAGCTGCGGGTCATTGATTGCTTTGCCTCGATGGTCAAGTCGTTCTGTAGCCTGCATCTGCATCTCCCGGATGGTCATCCACTTGTCAGATAGTTGCGATAAGAAGGCGAAAAGGCGTTGGTGCGGCCGCGGATTTCGAGGTGCTCAGAGCCATGGCATCGGCAGGATTGGAGACGCGATCATGAAGTATATTCTCGCGGGGTCGAAAGTGCTGACCGGTTTCGCACTGTTGTGCTCGGTGGTTTTTGCGCTGAATACCCAGCGAGCGGCCGAGGCGCAAAGCGCTTCCGCTGCCGTGAGCCAAAAAACTTTCCCAACTCTGGATGGTAAGCCCCCGCTGATAGTCGGACATCGCGGCTTGCCCGGATTGGTACCGGAAGAGACCGAGGCGTCGTATGATCTTGCTGCGGCTCTGGGAACAGACGCCCTCGAAGAGGACTTGCATCTGACCAAGGATTGCGTGTTGGTTGCACGCCATAATCCATGGTTGAGCGACAATACCAACATCGCTGAGGTGGCAAAGAGCAATCCTGATGTTGCGGCCCGCAAGCGCACGGTGCCGGGTGTCCCGGTTAAGGTGAAGTGGGCGCAAACTCCGACCAGCGGGCCAGCAGAATATCTCACCGATCTCACCAATCCGGCGGATGCCAAATCGGTGCTGAAATCCCTGATCGTTGATGGCGAAGACCACACCGATGATTGGTCGATTACCGATTTCACCATGGCGGAACTGAAGAACTGGATTGCCGGTACGACTTTTGACGCAGCCAATGAACGACCAAAGGTTTTCAATGGCAAATTCCCGGTCCTCAGCTTTCAGGAGATCATCGATATCGCCAAGGCAAAGGCCAAGGAAACCGGTCGCGCGATCGCCGTCTATCCGGAAACCAAGAATCCGACATGGAACAATGCGCAGGCCATCGCCAATGGTTGCGGAGCGCCGGGTAGCCGCCCGCTTGAGGACGCCGTGATGAAGATCATCAAGGATAACGCCCTCGATTCAAAGGACGCACCGATTCTGGTGCAGAGTTTTGAACCAAGCAGTCTGAAATATATGCATGATCACGGACTGCAGACCAGACTGGTCCAGCTTATTGATGGCGACGGCGTTGATTTCAAAACCGGCAAAGTTCTCTATGACGACATCACCAATTCCCGCCCTTTCGACTGGACAGTCTCCGGCGATCCGCGCTGGTTTGATGCCATGCTGACCCCCGAAGGCCTCGCTGAGATCAAGACCTATGCCGACGGCATCGGCCCGTGGAAACCTCAGATCGTGCCTCTCAAGATCTCGCCATGGAAAGAGACCAACGCAGATGGCACGCCTTTCAAGGGATCAACGCCCGAAGCCTCGACTCAAGATGCCACCAGCCTGATCGCCGATGCACATAAGGCTGGTCTATTCGTGCATGTCTTCACCTTTCGGAACGAAAAGAAATATCTGGCCGCCGATTACCACGGCGATCCCAGCCTCGAATATCTCAAGTTCTTTCATTTGGGCGTGGATGGCGTCTTCACCGACTTCACACCCACCGGGGTGAGTGCGCGCGTCACTTACCTGCAGGAACCGGGATTGCAATAAGCAGCTTGACCAGGAATAGCGTCCATTTACAAATTATGAATTTCAACCTCCGAGCCACGTCAACCATCGTCAAGGGTTTGACAAAGCTACATCCCATAGGAGTTTAGCCTTGCGTATATTTAATTTATTCATCATCAGCCTCGGGCTTGGTCTGATATCTGCGACCCACGCGGAGGCTCAGACAGTATCCAATATTGCTGTCCTGAAAGGACTTTCGCCGCTGACCGTGCTGGGCAAATCGGCAAATGGCAAAGCAGCATTGTCTTCGAACTACGCTGTTACAGGCGGAATACAGACAGGCGACATTCGTCAGGCGACTTTGTTGCCCTTTACCGAACAACAACAGCAAGCACTCAAAGACGCCTTCATCACCGATGGCAATCTGGCCCAGCTGGCAGATGGACTTGGCACCACCTTGGGCGGAGCCTATGTGGCGCGCGCGCATTATCAGGATCGTGAGCATTTTACGAATGTGTCGCAGGCCGTGGCAGATCTGATCGCCTACACCAACGCGACGACGGCCCCCGACTCCAATTCGGGAAAGTATTTCTTCGCGAACACCACGACGGATGGCAAGAATCCGGTCTCGGCGGAAGCCTTGGAAATCCTGCAGAAGATTGGCGGCAGCGTTGATGTTTTCGGCACCAATTACGGCCGCCCAGCCGGTAGTCCCGGAGCCGATGCCTTTGGTGATTCTCGTCCTTTCCAGACGCAGCCACAGACTCTCGCTATCATCGGCCGGGACTATCTTGGCGTACCGGCGAACAATACCGTCTACAATCGCGGACCGGTCATGAACCTGACCGACAGCCCTTCTTTCCCCAGCGGGCATACGACTTACGGCTATATGGGGTCCATTCTGCTGGCCGTGCTGGTGCCGCAGAGATACCCGCAAATGATAACGCGCGCATCGGAATACGGTAATGACCGCATCCTCATGGGTGCGCATTATGCCATGGATGTTCTCGCAGGACGCACCCTCGCAACCTACGATTTGGCGCATCTGCTTGCCAATGACAGCGCCTATATAGGGCAAACTCTGAAGAATGCTCCTGTCATCAAGGACTATCAGGCGGCGGTGAAAACAGCGCAAGCCGAATTGACCGAGGCACTCAAGGCGGGCTGCGGTGCCGAAATTCGCTCCTGTGCGCACGACGATACGAGCCGGTTCAGTGACCCTGCCATAAACCAGTCGGCCTATGATGCCACGCAGACCTATGGCCTGCCTGTCGTCTATCCGGAGAATTTTGGTGTGAAGGAGGACGTCAATAAACTGGCACCCGAGGCCGGCTACCTGCTGACCACGGCATTCCCGTCCCTGACACTCGAAGAAGCCAACCAGATCCTGACGGCCACCGAAGGTCCTGGCGGCGGTTTCCTGGATAATGGCTCGTCATTTGGCGTCTATTCGCGGCTCAATCTATATGCGGCATCTTTGGCTGCGATGGAGCTGTCTGAACGCAAGAAGGTACAGTAAGGTTAGTCGTTATTTTTCCAGGTGACGAATTTCGTCAAGCACCAACGGTCTTGATCGGACGTGCGTCATATCCCTGCATATCTGCCCCTTGATGCGCGACGCGTTCATCAAGGGGCAAACATTGTCTTATCCATTACATTGCTAGGTTTGCGGCGGGCATGTTTGGGACCATGCATTTGATACGGAGGATTGTCTCGCAGAAGACCATGAATGCCCCTCAGCGTCATCTCCCCAACCGCACGCAGGCTTAGACTGAACGGCCCGTAGAGTAGAGCCAGACGATGCGAGCCACGATCTGGAACAGGTAACGCGGCTCTTGTAAGTCGGCGAACCTCTGCTCTCCCCCGAGACCAAGTGCCGATCTAACCGCTTCATTGCTTCGTTCCGTTCGATGAGGTTGACGGTCCATCGCTACGATGCTTTAATTAACCGACCGAACGGTTTATTATATAGCATTTGCCATCGAACCGAGTTTTCACAACCTGAAAACGTTCTGGGAGGAACATACCGCGATGAAGACTGGCTACAACCTGCGCAAGCTTTTTCTGGCTTTCGGCCTCTCGGGCCTGTCTATGGCCCCGACATATGCACAATCTAATGTTGAGATTTTGCGCGATGACTGGGGTGTCCCACACGTATATTCAGCTGATGTATATGGATTATATGCCGGGTTTGGCTATGTCGTAGCGCAAGATCGCTTATTCCAAATGGAGATGGCAAAGCGCTCTGTGCTGGGGACCGTATCGGAAGTTCTCGGGATCGACCGTTTACCGTATGACATACAAACACGTGCCAATTTCAGTCATGCCGAGATTAAACAGCAGATTGAACAATTAAACCCGGAAGAGCGCGCAATCCTCAAGGGATATGCTGCTGGCTACAATCGCCGCGTCCACGAGGTATTGGCTTCCCCCGATACGTTGCTGCCAAAAGAGTTCTCCGATTTCGGCATCACCCCCACAACTTGGACCGATTTTGATGTGGCGATGATCTATGTTGGCACGATGGCCGGACGCTTCTCGCATTATAGCACAGAACTGGCGAACGCTAAGCTTCTGGCGGCGCTCGAGAAGCAGCACGGAAGTGAAAAAGCCAAGGCTCTTTTCGAGCAGATGTTCTGGCTTGAGGATCCGCTGGCGCCAACGACTGTTCCCAAAGGCGAACAGTACAAGAAGGCGGAAACTCTGAAACTGGACGGAATTCGCTTTGCAGACCTGCTCGACTCGACGGTTCCTGGTGGAGATGACATGCGGCCACGCGCCAGTAACATTTGGATTGTAGGTCCCAAAAAGACAATCGACGGCAGCACCATTCTGGTCAATGGTCCGCAGTTCGACAATTTCAATCCTTCTTATGTGTTTAGTATCGGACTCCATGGAGCCGGTTTCGATCTGACGGGAAACACGCCTTTTGCCGTGCCGAATGTGTTGTTTGGAACGAATGGTAAGATTGCATGGGGAGCCACCGCCGGACCGCTGGATGTAAACGATTACTTCAAGCTCGATTTGAATCCACAGAATTCAACGAAATACCGCGTCGGGCACAAGTGGGTCGATATGCACCCACGCAAGGAGACGTTTCACGTCAAAGGCTCTCCGGATGTAGAGACGACGGTATATGAATCGGAATACGGGGTTGTCAGCCTCATCGATAAAAAGTCGAACTCAGCTTATGCCTTCAAGCGCAGTTGGAAAGGCAAGGAGATCCAGACCCTTTTTGCCTGGATCAATTCGACCAAAGCTCAGACATTCAATGAGTGGCTCGCTCAGGCACGGAAAGTTGCGACCACCATCAACTGGTACTACGCTGATCGTGAGGGCAACATCGGATATGTTTCCCCTGGGCTATTGCCGATCCGCTCGCCACAACAGGATATCAGGCTGCCCGCGAAAGGGGATGGCACCCAAGATTGGTCAGGTACTCAACCGTTCGCCATCGTTCCAAAGACCTACAACCCGAGCCAAAACTATATTGCCAATTGGAACAATCGATCAGCTCACGGCGCGGTTGCAACCGTTGAGGGTAGCGGCTGGGGATCGGCTGATCGTGTCCTTGAAATTACCACGCGGCTGGAAAGCAAAGACAAGCTCACGCCTCAAGAAGTTTGGGACATCAATCGACAGATCAGCTTTCTGGACGTCAACGCTCGCTATTTCCTCCCCTATATTTTGGATGCCACCAAGGACGTGGCTGACAATGACCCAAGGCAACCCATGATTGCAGCATTGAAGGCGTGGGACGGCCAGCAGCTTCGCGGTGCAGATGGGCGCGCGACGACACCCGCAGTGGCAATTTTCCGCCGTTGGCTGGAAACAATGGTCAGGGATGTGCTGCTGGATGACAGTCCCATCATTCCGGCAACCATCCAATATGGCCGCATTTCGCGAGCCGCGCAGATACTTCATAACGCGATGCTGGCCGACAAGGCTGGCGTGCCCCAGACCTATGATTTCTTCAATGGTGCGGATGCTAAGGGGCGTCAACAGATCATTCTTTCGGCGCTGGAGAAAACGGGCAACAGTCTCAAGGACGAATATTCCAGTGGCGATGTCAGCAATTGGCGTGTTCCTCTTCCCCAGCATGTATTCGAAACCTCGAACTATATGGGCATTCCTCAGGCTAATCCCGATGAGGGCAAGGCAATCGCTACGAGCATGAATCGCGGCACGCAAAGCGACATGGTCACGTTCCGCGATGGGAAAGTCAGTTTTTGCGCCGTCACCCCTCCGGGCCAAAGCGGCTTTATCGACCCAACCGGCAAACGGTCCCCACATTATGAAGATCAACTGGATCTTTATCAGCGCTTCGAGTGCCGTCCGCAGGCGTTCTTGCGAGCAGATGTGGAAAAGGCCGCTCGGGAGACCATCCGGTTTCGGATCGAATAAAGCGACGAAATTATTCTGCCGAGGAAGACCAGATGGGGAGCAGGTAATGCCAATCGACAAATTGCGGGGAAAATCCTGCGATGGCCTTATCAGCGACTGAAAAGGCGATTGTATAGAAGAATGGTCTCCACTTGCTTGCCGGACGTCCTGCATATATATTGACGAAATGCTTGACCATCCGTCCCGACCATCTTCGCCACCGCACATCCCGATGGATGCGCTCAGCGAAGTCCTGCAAGACTTTCGCATGAACGGCGTCAACTATGGCCGCTGCGAACTACGACATCCATGGAGCTTCGCCTTTCCGCAACAACAGCTGCTGCGTTTTTACTTTGTCAGCAAGGGTCCATGCTGGATTCATACAGAGGTGCAAGGCTGGCAGGAGTTGCACGATGGCGATCTGGTGTTGCTGCCGCAAGGCATCGCCCATCAGCTGGCCAGCGCGCCTGATGTTGTGGGCGACTCACTCGAGAGTTGCCAGGTAACCAAGTTGGGAAGCAATGTCAGCGAAGTGGTGCGGGAAGGAACGGGCGCGGCAAGCACCCTTTTCTGCGGCTCCATGGCCTTGGGCGCCTGTGCACTCAATCCCCTAATCACTTTGATGCCGCCAATCATCAAGGGCTGCGACGTGGCTGGCAATGACCCGATTGTTGGCCCCTTGCTCGCGGCTATGACGGTTGAGGCTGCACAACCCCAGATGGGTAGCGCCACTATCTTATCACGCATGGCGGACCTGCTCACAGCGCGACTCATCCGTTGCTGGGTCAATTGTACCGGAGCCCCGACCACCGGTTGGCTCGCCGCCATCCGTGACCCCCATATTGGCCGCGTTCTGGCAGCCATGCACCGGGACCCCGGCCATAACTGGACACTCGAAAACCTTGCTGGCCTTGCTGGCCAATCGCGCACGATTTTCGCCGAGCGCTTCAGTGCTGTTTTAGGAGAAGGCGCGGCACGTTATCTTGCCCGTCTGCGTATGCAGCTTGCCCGCGAGTTGCTGGGCCAAAGCGGCATGTCGGTTGCCGAGGTCGCTACCCGTTTGGGCTATGAATCCGAAGCATCCTTCGCACGCGCCTTCAAGCGCATCACCAGCGTCTCGCCAGGTGTTGTGCGCCGCACAATTTCCGGACGAACGGACATGGATTTCGGATTTTAAGATACATATCATCCGGGTCGACTCGTCTATAAAGTTCTCCAAACCTTGGAGATACTTCAATGACAGACACGACATTACAGCTTGAAGACGCGGCGATAGACCTTGATGCCGCTGCGCCAACCGCGTGGAGTCCGGCCACCTGGTTCGCGGTCCTTTCGATGGCAGCCGCCAGCTTTGCGCTGGTGTCAGCCGAATTTCTACCGGCAGGCCTGTTGACGCCAATGGCGCGCGATCTCGGCATCAGCGAGGGAACCGCCGGACAGGTCGTCACTGCTACCGCTTCTGTCGGCGCGGTGACGGCTATGCTGAGCAATGTTCTTATCGGTAAATTGAACCGTAAGACGGTGCTTGTTGGTCTGAGTGCCCTAGCGATTGGTTCCAATATTCTTGCGGCGGTAGCAACCGATTTCTGGCTGTTATTGTTAGGCCGGGCCGGGCTGGGCATCGCCCTCAGTGCGTTCTGGGCTCTTTCGGTTGCCGTCGTAGCACGGCTGGTTGGCGCCAATGCCACTGGTCGGGGCATGGCTATCGTCACCCTCGGCGTTTCGCTCGCCACCATTGCCGCACCGTCGATGGGTGCGTTGATCAGCGACTGGGTGGGTTGGCGCAGCGCTATGGCTATGACCGCAGGACTGGCCGCCATTGCCATGCTGCTGCAGTTTCTCAGCCTGCCAACCTTGCCTGCAACAACAAGCAACAGCCTTGCCGATGTCTTTCGGCTGACACGGCGGCGCGGCATTCAACTTGGTATGCTTGCGATCCTTTTGCTCATGACAGGCCACTTTGCTGGCTCGGTCTATGTGCGCCCTTTCCTTGAACACGTCACGCTCCTTGGAACCGGGCCGATTGCCCTGGCACTCCTCGGATTTGGTATCGCAGCTGTAATCGGTAACATCGCTGGCGGTCGTATGGCCGATGCCAATATCCATATGGCCCTCGCAGCCACCGCCGCCTTAATGGCGATTGCAGCACTCGCTTTGGTGCTTTGGGGCGTGCACATTGGCATTGCCTTCGGTTTCGTTACGCTGTGGGGCCTCGCCTTCGGCATGGCGCCTGTCGTGCTACCGACCAATTTGTCCCGCGCCGCGCCTGACGCGCTGGAAGCGGCGGGCAGCCTGATGGTCACCTCTTTCCAGGTCGCCATTACCATTGGCGCGGTTGCCGGCGGCTATGTGGTGGATCATTATGGTGCGACGGCGCCCTTAACCCTTACGGCTATCCTTGCGGCATCGACAGCTGTGCTGGCACTGCTACAGCCCCGCAACTGATCTTTGCTGCAGCACGATAGGTCCGGAACAAAAGATGCGGCGGGAATTCGCCGCATCTTCAAGGTGACAGATGAGACCCGTGCCTAAGGCGTGAGCGGCCCTTCCTCTGTCTGATGGATAACATCACCTACAAGACACAAGGCTCACCGATCGCTGTCGCTCATTGCGCCGATCGCCACGCGAACAGGCGTTGGCAAGTTTGGTCTTCAGGAAAACGCCAAATTTCATATATTTGACTGCTATCATAGGCGATATTTCACGTCTCGAAATTGCACGGGGTTGGAAATTTAGCTGACATTGTCGAATTCCGCCCAGTTCGTTCGACTATGGATGCAAACAGTTGTTGCTATGAAAGGGTGGAAGCAATGGAATATCTGTGCCTGGTCTATTTTGACGAAAAGATGCTTGCTGATCGATCAGACCAAGAGAAGGCAACCTTGGGGCGCGAGTCGAAGGCATATGACGAGGAACTTGCCGCAAGTGGACACCTCATTCTGGCCCATGCACTCGAGAGGCCGAGCAACGCCGTAACGGTTCGCGTGCGTCATTCAAAAATGTCGACGACTGACGGGCCTTTTGCAGAAACCAAGGAAATACTGGGCGGATTCATTCTCATTACCGCCGCTGATCTCAACGAAGCGATCCGAATAGGAGCAGGCATTCCTTTAGCGAAACTTGGCAGTATCGAGGTTCGACCCATTATGAAGTGGTGAGTTGTGATCCAGATGGCTGCACCAGACGGAGTCAAACTCGAGTGAATAAATGCAAGCGGTAATCAGCAGCATTTATCGTACGGAATCTCGCTGGGTTCTTGCGACGCTCATCCGGCTTGTCGGTAGCTTTGATTTGGCAGAGGAGGCTTTACACGATGCTTTTGTTGCAGCAGCAGAACAATGGCCGCGTGATGGCGTTCCCTCCAATCCACGCTCTTGGCTTGTTTCGACCGGGCGCTTCAAGGCGATAGATAAACTACGAAGACGCGCAAGGTTCGATGCCTCTTTGTCAGAACTTGCCCTGCGAACTGAATTGGATGAGAGCGAATGGCCTGATGATCATCAGGAAATAGAAGATGACAGGCTACGCCTGATTTTCATCAGCTGCCATCCTGTCCTGACGCCGGACATGCAGCTGGCACTGACACTGCGTGAGGTGTGCGGCCTTACAACGGAAGAAATCGCGCGGGCATTTCTGACTTCAGCACCAACGGTGGCGCAGCGTATTGTGCGGGCCAAAACCAGAATAAGAGAAGCAGGCATTCCTTATGAAATACCTGCGGTCGCTGATCTGCAGGACCGGACGGAGGTTGTGCTTCATGTTATCTATCTTATCTTCAACGAAGGCTATTCTTTCACTCCGGATTCCTTGTCCGAACGGCAGAATCTATGTGAAGAGGCCATCCGATTGGGACGCTTGCTGAATTTGCTGCTGCCTGATCCGGAGGCGGCAGGGCTTTTGGCATTGATGCTTTTGCAAAATTCCAGACGGGACGCCTATAGATCAACGGACAATGAAATCATTCTCCTTGATGAGCAGGATCGATCACTCTGGCGCGCGCAGGATATTGATGAGGGAACCGAACTGGTCAACAGGGTGATGGCCTCTGGTGTCATCGGGTTTTACACATTACAGGCGGCTATCGCAGCCGTTCACGCGAACGCACCAAGCACGACGAAAACGAATTGGAGCAGAATAATTGCTCTCTACGATCTCTTGCTGCAGACCGATCCCTCACCTGTGATCGAACTCAACCGGGCGGCAGCCGTCGCCATGCGAGATGGGCCGGATGCCGGGCTATCTCTGATTAAAGCTATTCTGGATCGCGGGGACCTTCGCAACTATTATCTGGCCCATGCGGCACGTGCTGACATGCTATGGCGATTGGGCAAATTTGCTGAAGCCAGGACAGCTTATGAGCGGGCATTCCAGTTAACAGTACCAAGCCCGGACCGGCGCTTCATCGAGCGAAAATTGGCCGAACTGAAAACGAAGCTTTAATTTCACCATCCAGAACATTCCCACCTTTTCAAAATGAACTCCGCATGTCGAAAAGCGGCACCTCCAATCGACTAGCATTGTTAGTCAAAGCGCAAGGGCGCATATGTGGAGAGTTCAATGAGCCACCCAGTTTCCGAACGCCTGCAAGGCGGATGTGCATGTGGTCACATACGATATCGGTTGGAGAGAAATCCGATCGTTGTACATTGTTGCCATTGCCATACCTGCCAGAGAATGAGCGGCTCGGCATTCAGTATCAACGCGATGATCGAAACCGATCAGGTCACATTGATCGGCGACGGTGTACCGACAACCTCCACTGATAATCCAATGATGCATCGATGCCCGAAATGCCTACTGCCTTTATGGGGCAATCACCCCATGTTCGGGAAAGATATGGCCTTTGTGCGCGTAGGAAACCTTGATAAGGCCGATCAACTGGCACCGGAGGTGCATTATTTTACCGCCAGTAAGCATCCCTGGGTCGCCATACCGCCGCATGTGCCAGCCTTCGAACAAGGTAATGAGGGAGATTCCGTATTGGGCAAAGAAGCCCAATCACGCTTGAATATTGTTCTGGAACACAAGCAATGATCGCCGATCGTCTTTATGTGTGAAATCAGTTTCTTGCGCTGCGGCCACTCCAGAACTCAGGCATACCCCAGCGAGGTCAACAGGCTTCTCGCGTGGGGTGGCACATCTTCATCGGAAAACAGTGAGCCATAAGAGCGCGTATGGGCGAATGGATCTTCGGATACATAGTCGTCATTCGACACTTCATCTGCACCGAGCAGCACATAGCGGGCATGCTCGGCACTCATCAGACGAATGCCGCAATATCGCGCAATGTAAGCTGAAACCTCGGCAGGATATCGCAACAGGTCTTCCTGTTTGACGGCAAGATGATCAACATCCTTTTCCCAGGACTTCCACGCCTCTATGGCGTTAACCCACTGTTCAAAGCCGTGATTCAGATTATCCGCCATCCCCTTTCGCAACATGCTCGCTACAACGTCACGTCCGTCCCTGTAAATGTAGATGATTTTGGCATTGGGAAAGTGCTCCTTGATTTCCTTCACATGGAACACGTAGTCGGGCCATTTATCGCCCCACTTCCAGCGTGGCTTATTGCCATAAATAGAGTGAAGTGCCGCAGGGAAACCGCGCTCGGCTTCGTTTCCCTTCAAGTTCATTCTATAATTCCAATGCTGCAGCCAGTCGTTGGTCTCAACTTCCACATGCTTGTTGTGAAGCCAATCAGACAAGGAATACTCGTGTTGCCACGCGCTCCATGCAAACAAAGCCCACTCATTTGAAATAGTGATACCGTTTTCGTTCAGTATTCGAACGAGCGCCGTTGTGCCGCTCCTCTTACAACCACAGATTATAATTGGACTAAATTTCGAATCGTCTCCCATATCATCCTGCTTCATCGACCCCGAATGAAAATATATTCTTTTATTTTGTTCTTTACTGTCAAGACAGATCGCGCAGCGCAAAGTAGAAAATACAAAATTCTCCGCTTACTTTCCCCGAAAGAAAATAATATTTTGGAGAAAATGGGTAATGCCAACGGATTTCTGATCATTTTCATATGGAAGAACCGGCACTCCAGGGGTAGGCTCTGCCTCGAGATTACCGTTCACTCCGCCGTTCAGGCCCATCAAAGACATCCACTCATCATTCAATCATTTGACGTTTCGCTGTCATGGAGAACCATATGTCCACACCATCCGTTACGATTTCCGACCTTGCCGGCAAAGCCGTGCTGATCACCGGCGCATCAACGGGCATTGGCGCGGCACTTGCCCGGGCCTTTGCTGCACAGGGCGCATCTGTTGGCCTGCACTACAACTCCAGTGTCGATGCAGCCGAACGACTGGCCGGAGACATCAGCGATTCGGGCGGCAAGGTAGCGCTGGTGAAGGGTGATGCGTCGCGCTCAGGCGAGATGGCCCGCGTGGTGGAAGAAACCGCTGCGGCCTTTGGCCAGTTGAATGGCCTCATCAACAATGCGGGCGGCATGGTTGCGCGGCTTGCCTATCAGGAAATGACCGACAATCACTATGATGCAGTGATGGACCTCAACGCGCGCTCGGTACTTTCGGCCTCTACAGCGGCCATACCACATCTGAAAGCGCAGGGTGGTTTCATCATCAACACCACATCCATCGCCGCGCGAAATGGTGCAGGCAATGGTGCCGGGCTCTATGGCTCATCCAAGGCATTCGTCTCCAACGTGACCCGCGGCATGGCCAAGGAGCTGATCCCGTTCGGCATTCGTGTCAATGCAGTCGCACCGGGAGTGATCGATACGCCGTTCCACGAACGTTACTCAACGCAAGCGCAACTCGATGCCATGCTGGCAACAATTCCTCAGGGCCGTTTGGGTACCGCTGAGGATTGCGTTGGCGCCTATCTCTTTCTCGCCTCAGCCGCCCTCTCCGGCTATCTGATCGGGCAGACCATTGAAGTGAATGGCGGGCAGCTTATGCCGTAGGCAAGTCGCCGCTGGTGTGATTGAGAATTGCACCACTCTGTGGAAAGGTGCCGCCGGGAGAACTAGAGAACCTGTCGATTCGGCGTATTCGCCCACCGGCAAGTCAAGGTTGAGGGAGGCGCGCATTGCTTGGTTTGCCAGCATTGATCGGCATGATCGTTGTCGGGATTTCCGTGGGCGTGTTTGCCGTGCATCTGGCTGGCGGCAGCAAACGCCCGGCGCTTGCGGATGACCAGCAAGCCCAATCCATCTTTCTTCTCGATTACCCCGAAAGCCGGATCGGAACGATTATTTACACCCAAAGCCGCCGCACGGCTTTCCTTGAGCTTCCCGCCCATCGCACCGGCATTGTTCACGGCATGGGCAACAAGTTTCTGACGCGGAATATTTCTCTCGATGATGTGCATTCCGCTGAACCCGCAGGGGTTCTGGACCTGAAACTGCGGCTTCATGACATGACATGGCCCCGCCAGACATTTTCCTTTGCCAACGAAACGGATAGAAATACTGTTCGGCGCTGGCTTTCCGCGGGAGGAATTACCAATGAACGCACCCATGTTCTTTGACGTCACAAAACTGGCGGTTCCTTTCTACATCATCGCCATCCTGATTGAACTGGTGGCCATCCGCTACTGGCAGCGCAAAGGTGATTTTGAAACCCGCGATACATTGACCAGTCTGCTGATGGGAACGGGAAATGTTGCCGCCGGTCTGCTGCTGGGCTTTGTGTCGCTAACCGCGTTGATGTGGGTCTGGCAGTTCCGCTTCTTCGATCTGGGACTGCATTGGTGGGTTTTTATTGTTGCCTTTGTCTTCGATGATTTGCGCTATTACTGCTACCATCGCATCGCGCACCGGGTGCGCTGGGTCTGGGCTGAACATGTCAACCACCACTCCAGTCAGCACTATAATTTGTCCACTGCCCTGCGCCAGTCATGGACGGGTCAGATAACCGGCATGTTCATTCTTCAGGTGCCGATGGTCCTGCTCGGCTTCCACCCGGCTGTTATCGCTTTTGTCTACGGTTTCAACCTTGTTTACCAGTTCTGGATTCACACGGAAGCGATTGGCAAGATGTGGCGGCCATTCGAATTCATCTTCAACACGCCGTCGCATCACCGGGTGCATCACGCAACCAATCCCCGTTATCTCGATGCCAATTATGCCGGCACGCTGATCATCTGGGACCGCATGTTCGGGACATTCGTGGCAGAGCTGGATGAGGATGTCCCGCGTTATGGCATCGTCAAGAATATTGGTACATTCAATCCCATACGTGTGGCCTTTCATGAATGGATGGGCATGTTGAAAGATACATTCTCGCCGGGCCTGACACTGCGCCATCGCCTGCTCTATCTGGTGGCGCCGCCGGGTTGGAGCCATGACGGCAGCCGGAAAACTTCGGCAGACCTGAAAGCCGATTACGTCAGGCTTCATCCTGATGAAGCTGGTAAAGCCGGACTGCCCAAGGCGTAATATTGTCCTGAAATTTAGTGGGGTCATCATGACAGACGGAGCAGGATCCAATATCCGCTCGGCATACAATGTGCTCTTTGCCATAGCCGCAATCGCGGCCATAGCCAGCGCATTGTTGGGTGAGAATGCGCGTTGGCTGCATTACATCAGCAAACCGCTTGCAACCGCATTGCTTCTGTTCATCGTTGTGCAAACCGTCACACCGGTTTCAAAGCGCTATCAATGGGCGGTCGCGGTTGGTCTCGTCTTTTCGCTGTGCGGCGACATTTTTCTGATGCTGCCACAGGATATGTTCGTCGCCGGGCTGATCTGTTTCCTGATCACCCATTGCGCCTATATCATCGCGCTTACCAGCAATGTCCGCCTCGCTGCGATACCGGCCACTTTTGTAGCCTGCACCCTATTGGCTGTCGCGATTGTCTGGGGCCTCTGGTCAAGCCTGCCTGCAGAACTCACGCTGCCCGTAACCGTCTATGCTCTGGTTCTGGCGCTGATGGGCGCACAGGCCATCAGCCGGGCACAGCACCTTGCAACACATTCTGCAAAGCTGGCCGCAATTGGCGGCGCGCTTTTTCTTGCCAGTGATACGCTGCTTGCCTATGGGAAATTCCGCTTCACCATACCGTTTGGCCCACTCTGGGTGCTTGGAACCTATTACGCCGCCCAATGGTTTATTGCCCGGTCCGTGGCCCAATCTAAATAGCAAGCCGCGACCATTTCACCCTCTCGTGCATTAGGCGTTTGCGGGGTGGAGAATTACAGGTAGATTTCCTGACTCACCGGGAGCTGTGACAGGTCTGATCAATATGCGGAATATGATAGCCTCACTCGTTCTTATCGCCGTCTTGCCGGTCACTGCTGCATTTGCCGATGAACTCAAGCCGATGGATCTGAATTCCGTCGACCCTGATCTGCTCGAAAGCTTTTTTGGCCCATGGCAAATCCGCGATGAGGGTGGCGACAGGGTGTGCAAGGTAACACTGAAGCGGGAAGAGACGATCGGTGGTTCGCAGATCGATATTGATCCCGAATGCGTCAAAGCCTTTCCCGTCATGGGGGACATTACCGCATGGCGCTTGAAAGAAAACTGGACCATTGAGCTTGTGGATGGGCTTCGCCACACGCGCGTGACCTTCGAAACGCCTGACGACAACTACGTCGCGGAACCACAAACCGATGGCATTTACACCATCGAACAACTTGCGGGCGATTGACGGGTAGCCGCTTCAGATTTCGGGACCGGGCGCCGCCTGCATCACCCGCACAGCGTTGATCTTCCAGCTACCATCGGGCTGTTTTGTCAGTTGGTACAGGGCAGTCCAGTCCTTGCCGTCAGGACCACTGATCACCACTTCCTGCATGATCTCGCTGTCCGATACTTTATTGCGGCCAAAGGCAAAATTGCCCGGCCGGTAAACCGGCTGATAGGCTCGCTTCACCATATCGAAGAACACATCCTTATTGATAAACTTGCCCTGAATGCCAGGGGACGCAAAGGAATAGGCGGTCGTTGCATCATCGCTCAGAAATGCGGTGATCTGCTTTTTAATGATCGATTGTCCCGTGTCGAGCGGTTCATCGGCCGCCGCTGGAGCGGCAACCAGCAGCAGACTGACAATAACAGCAATTGGAAATGCTCTCGCCATGCCGTCTCCTTCCTTTACCCAGCGGAAAACCGGCCAGTGGGATAGACCTCTTGCCGGTGAGGTCCATCGCCGGATTGTCTCTTGTAGATACGCAGTGCCCGTCTCATTGGATCACTTTGCTGCGAGGCCGCCCGGGAATTGCGACTCGTTGCCACTACAGAGTGGTTGAGCGATTGCTATTGAACGGGTCTGGTGAAACAGTGAGGACAGTTGATACCTGCAAGTGGCACGGCAAATTCCCCTGCCGCGGAAATATGTTCCCATGAATATAACTGATAAACATGATGGCACGGACGATACATCCGTGACCGATGCTCCGGTTATCGCAGCAGAACCCGCAATTGAATCCCGCTATTGGCGCCAAAATCTTGTTGTCTGCCTTCTCGGTTCCTTCACCACGATTGTGGCCATGACGCTGCTTCTGCCCTTCCTGCCGCTTTATGTCGAACAGCTGGGCGTGAAGGACCATGCGGCAATCGTGCAATGGTCAGGCGTTGCCTATGGCGCAACCTTTTTCACCGCCGCACTGGTCGCGCCACTCTGGGGACGTCTTGCCGATCTCTATGGCCGCAAGCTGATGCTGATCCGTGCCAGTCTTGGGATGGCTGTCGCCATGTCATTGATCGGCATGGCAACCGATGTCTGGCAATTGGTGGCCCTGCGCCTTGTCGCGGGGCTGCTCGGCGGCTATGCCTCCGGCTCGACCGTATTGGTGGCAACCCAAACGCCGAAAGCCCGCACCGGCTGGGCGCTCGGCACGCTTTCATCGGGAATCATGGCGGGCAACCTTGTTGGTCCGCTGATCGGTGGCGGCTTGCCACCCCTCATCGGTATTCGCCAGACATTCTGGCTGGCTGGAGGCGTGATCTTTCTCACCTTTATTGCCACAAGCCTGTTCATCAAGGAAGAAAAGCGACCGCCGAAAAACAAAACCGCGAAAGCAAGCGGCGGATGGTCAGCCATTCCAGACAAGCGCCCGATCATTGCCATGCTGGCAACGGGCATGCTGCTGATGCTCGCCAATATGTCGATTGAACCGATTATCACAGTCTATGTGGCGCAGTTGGTCAACGACGTGAGCAAAGTTACCATCGTCTCCGGTATTGTCATGTCGGCAGCTGCACTCGGCAGCATCCTTTCCGCATCAAGGCTCGGCAAACTCGCTGATCGCATTGGCCATTGGAACGTAATTATCGCCGCCTTGGCCATATCATCGCTGCTGCTGATACCGCAGGCATTTGTCACGCAGGGCTGGCAGTTGATCGGGTTGCGATTCCTGATGGGGCTGTCGCTTGGCGGGCTCTTACCCTGCATTACCAGCGTCATCCGGCACAATGTTCCCGATCATATCGCGGGCGGCATTCTTGGCTATTCGACATCCTCGCAATATGCCGGACAGGTGGTGGGGCCATTGGCGGGCGGGTTCATTGGCGGGCATTTCGGCATGCGCGCCGTGTTTCTGGCAACCTGCGTGCTTATGGCCTGCGGCGCAGCCTATTGCTGGCTTGTGCGGCCACAGCGGTTTCTATGACCCCAGACTTTAAGAGTTGCCGGCTTTCGCAGCCGCCGCGGCTAGCGCTTCGCCGTCCATACGATAGAAAAGCTTGTCGGGTATGGGCGACGCATTGAAGCCGTCATAAAAGGCCAGAACTTTCGGATTGTTGCGATCAGCTGTCCAGTCAACGCGCTTGTATCCACGTTCAAGGGCCAGCTTGGCAAGTGCCTGCATCAAGCTGGTTCCCGCTCCGCTGCTGCGATAAGCCTTTGACACAAAAAGCTCCTTGAGAAACAGGCCAGACTGCAAGCCGGGTCCGGGATAGACGGAGGAAAACGCTGCAAACCCAACCAGTTCATCGGTACCAGCGACGAGAATTTCTGTCCCGTCAGGCATATCGCGTAATCCCCGCAATATCTCCTCGCGAGGTGGGCAAAGTACCTCGTAATGCGCCTGCATCTCTTCAAACAGAGCCGCAAGCTGCAGATAATCCGACGGATTGGACAAACTGACCTTGATCAATCCCGCATTCCTTTCCATGCAAAGGCGGCTCTGATGCGCACCAGAACCGCCTCCCTTTGTCTCTCCAGCCTTACGCTTTATTCGCCTGCATTGATGGTTACCGGCGTCAGCTTGTTGGCCTTCAGACCGTATTTTTCCAAAAGCGCATCATAGGTACCATTCGCCTGCAGTTTTTCAAGCGCCACTTTGACCGCATCACGCAGTTGAGTCTCGCTTTTCAGGACAGGAATACCCGCCAGAGACTGGCTGAATGCCTCGCCCAGCGTAACGTAAGTGTCAGGTTCAAGTTTCTGGTTGTAGGGCAAGGTTTCATTGCCTTGCGCGGCGGCCTGCAGACGTTGGCTCTTGATCTGCGTGCGGGCATCAGCCGATCCCTCTGTGCCCATGACGGTGATCGCCGGCTTGCCCTTGGCGACACAGTTGGCCTCGCTCCAGGCGGTGATCTGCGCTGGCCAATCGGTTGAACGGCTGGCGCCTACCGACTTACCACAGAGATCTTCGACCGACTTGATTTCACCGGCCATGGTTTTGGACGTGTAAAACTGCGCGCCGGATTTCATGTAATCGACGAAATCAGCGGTTTCCTGACGGGCCTTCTTGTCACTCATACCGGCCATGGCAAGATCAACACGACCTGTTTGCAGGGACGGAAGCATCTGGGCAAAGGCAATTTCCTGCCACTCAACCTTTACACCGAGTTCCTTGCCGATGGCTTCGCCAAGCTCGATGTCAAAACCTTGCAACTCATTGGTGGCGGGGTCCTTGTAAGTAATCGGCGGATAGTTCGGCATGGTCGCGATAACCAGTTTCCCAGCATCTTTGATGCGGGCTGGAAGTTCCTGCGCGGTGGCGGAAAAGCTGAAAGCAAGCGCGCCGCCGAGAATTGCAAGCCGGGTTATGGTTTTCATTGTCTGGTTCCTCATATCTGTTCCCCTTTGGCCGGTTCTCCCGGCCTGTTCATCTGATCTTTGATCAGGACAAGACCGCTGCGATAAAGTCCTGAGTACGTTTTTCTTTCGGGCTCGTCAGCACTTCATGCGGTGTTCCCGTTTCGACAATACGGCCGCGATCCATGAACACGACCCGGTGTGCGACCTCACGGGCAAAACCAAGTTCGTGGGTGACAACGATCATGGTCATGCCGCTGGTGGCAAGATCACGCATGACGCTCAGCACTTCGCTGACCAGTTCGGGATCCAGCGCCGATGTCGGTTCGTCGAACAGCATCAGTTTGGGCTTCATGGCGAGCGCGCGTGCAATGGCAATCCGCTGTTGCTGACCGCCGGAAAGTTCACTCGGATAGGCGTCTTTCTTATCGGCAAGGCCAACGCGCTCAAGCAATATCATTGCTTCCGGGATGACGCTGCTTTTCGCGCGTTTCTGGACGATAACCGGCCCTTCGATGATATTCTCCAGAACGGTCATGTGAGCAAAGAGGTTGAACCTCTGGAACACCATGCCGCTTGCCAGACGCTGGCGCGAAATCTCAGCATCGGTCAATTCATAGAGCTTGTTGCCGTCCTGACGAAAACCGATGAGTTCATCATCAATCCAGATGGCGCCGGAATCAATCCGCTCCAGTTGATTGATGCAACGCAGGAGCGTGCTTTTGCCGGAACCGGAAGGACCGATAATGCACAGGACTTCACCGTGATTGATTTCAAGCGAGACCTTCTGCAACGCCTGAAATGGCCCAAAATACTTATTGACGTCTACCGCTGCGACCATGACTGACATGTTCAGGCTCCTTCCACTGCGGCGGGTTCGGTGCGTTTGCCGGTCCGGCGTCCGAGGCTCTTCGAATAATGCTTCTCAAGCAGATGCTGACCAATGGAGAGAACAGTAACAACGACGAGATACCAGATGGCCGAGACGATCAGCAATTCCATGACCCGGTTGTTGGCGTAATAAACAGCTTGGGCATTGCGCAGGATTTCCGCATATTGGATGACGCTGGCAACCGAAGTCAGCTTGACCATGCTGATAACTTCATTGCCCACAGGCGGGATGATTACACGCATGGCTTGCGGCAGCACGATGCGGCGCAGCATGGTAAGCCGCGTCATACCGATGACCTTTGCTGCTTCAATCTGACCATTATCGACGGAAAGGATACCGCCCCGCACGACCTCTGCCGTATAGGCGCCCTGATTGATACCGAGGCCCAAAAGCGTGGCCATGAACGGCGTCATGAAATCGACAGTGCGCATTTCGAAGAGGCCCGGAATGCCGAGCGTTGGGAAGATCAGAGCAAGGTTGAACCAGAGCAGCAATTGCAAGAGCAGCGGCGTGCCCCGGAAAAACCAGATGTAGAAAACAGCCACATATTTCAGCACCGGATTGGGTGACATGATCATGATGGCGAAGATAACGCCCAGCGCCAATCCGAGTGCCATCGCGCAGATTGTCATCAGGATGGTGTTCCAGAGACCCGCAAGGATAGCTGGCGCGGTGAAGAACTGGCCGACAACAGGCCAGGCTATCTGGCCTTGCGCAAAGGCTTTGACGATCAGCGCCAATGCCAGAATGATCAAGGCAGCGGCGAGCCAGCGGCCATAGTGGCGGCGCGGCTGATGCTTCAGATGCGCGATGGAATATTTGGCGGGCGGGATGGAAATCGTGTTTTCGATATTTGCCATTGTCCTCATCCTTTCAAGGCCGCTACAGGGCCCGAATAGGAGGATAGCCACTCCGTTTGCGATTCCAACACAGTTTTGAGCCGGGCAATCTGTTCACGCACGCGGTCAGGCGCCGTTCCGCCATAGCCCTTGCGGGCTTCCACCGCCGCTTGCGGCGACAGGCTTGATTTGATCGATGGCAGCAATCTGGCATCGACTGCGGCAAGATCATCATCACCCAAATCCTCAAGGCCGATATTCTTGTCCTCACAATAGCGCACCAAAGCGCCGGTGATTTCATGCGCCTCGGAAAATGGAACCCCGGTCTTTGCCAGCCAGTCGGCAACTTCGGTGGCCAAAGTAAAACCGTCAACCGACTGCTTACGCATGACATCGACATTGACCCGCATGGTGCGGATCAGCCCGGCCATGGCGGGTACAACCAGCGTCAGGGCGTCGATCGTATCGAAGGCAGCATGTTTGTCCTCGGCAAGATCGCGGTTATAGGCAAAGGGCAATCCTTTGAGCGCTACAAGCATGGTCGTCAGGCTGCCGATCAGCCGTGAAGCACGACCGCGCGTCAGTTCGGCAATATCGCAATTCTTCTTCTGCGGCATGATCGAGGAACCGGTGGCATAGCTGTCATCCATCTCGATCCAACGAAACTGCCGCGACGACCAGAGGAACAGTTCCTCGGCCAAGCGTGACAGATGCACGCCAAACATGGCGGTGACAAAAAGAAACTCGGCGACATGATCACGGCTGCCCACCGCATCGATGGAATTTTCGCAGGGCGCGTCATAGCCAAGTTCACGCGCTGAAAGCTCCGGTTGTACGGCGATGCTTGAGCCCGCCATGGCCGCTGCTCCCAGCGGCGAGCGCGCTGCGCGCTTGTCCCAGTCACGCAACCGATCCAGATCGCGGGTAAAGGTCTGCGCATGAGCAAGCAGTTGATGGGCAAAGCTAATGGGCTGCGCGGGCTGCAAATGAGTGAAGCCTGATGTGAGCGTTGCCACATGAGCCTCCGCTTGACCCACAAGTGCCTGCTGCAGGAGAAGAATATCCGAACCGATACCCCGCGCCATATCGCGCAGATAGAGCTTCAGATCATTGGCCGCCTGATCATTGCGCGAACGCCCGGCCCGCAGCTTTCCACCCAGAACCCCGATACGTTCACCGAGAACCCGTTCCAGAAATGTATGAATGTCTTCATCATCCGGCGTTGGCTCGATCTTGCCAGCGGCATAATCAGCGCCAATCCCCTTGATGGCAGCGAAAACCTTTTCGGCTTCGGCTTCCCTCAGAATCCCGGCACGCACCAATTCGCGTGCATGGGACAGCGAAGATGTCAGATCATACGGGACAAGGCGGAAATAGCTGCTCTCCGAACGGGAAAGCGCTGTCAGCTCGGGCGATGGACTCGTCCTGAAACGAGCCCCCCACAGACGGACGGACTGCTCGGTCATTTCTTTCATTCCCCTTTTTCTTGTTATCTGAAGCTTATGGTTGCGTTTTGGAGAGGACAAACGAAATGAATTCCCATATCTATTCCAAAATGGAATACCCTCTGTTGTAAAAACCGGTGAGGCAAAAACGATGGTATCCGGCCGGATATACCCATCTACACGTGGATTGCAGGTCATTGCGGCAATTGCCGAACATGGCAGCACCACGGCATGTGCCAAGGCGCTGAACATGACGCAGAGCGCCGTGAGTAAGCAATTGCTTGCATTGGAGGCACTGGCTGGCGTTCCACTTTTTGTCCGCACGCCGTACGGGCTTTCAACCACAGAGGCAGGCAGGATTTATGTGGCCGAAGCGCGGATTGCGCTGGGTGCCATGGAGAATGCGGCGCTACGGGTTGCGGCGCTGGGATCAGCGCCCAATGCGATCAAGCTACATATTCTGCCCATCATGGGCGACCGTTGGCTGATCCCGCGCTTTGCCAGCTTTGCTGAAGCGCGCCCCGACATTGATGTGGAACTGTCCACCTTCGCCAACAATGATCTGATCAATCAGGCGGATGCGGCCTTCCGGTTTGGAGAGGGCGATTGGCCTGATCAAGACAACCACTACCTGTTCGGCCGGGAAGTTGCGCTGGTGGGCGCCCCGCAGTTTGTCGCACGGCTCGGCGGTGTGACAAGACCCGGTGATATCAGCAAATTTCCGCTGCTCGACCACAAGTTCACACCGCTGCGCTGGGAAGAGTTTGCCGAGGCACATCACATTGCCGATTTCGCTCCGGAACGCATCACGCATTTTGGCTTTTATGCGCTGGTAATCCGCGCGGCGATTGCCGGACAGGGCCTTGCTTTGGTACCACGCGGTTTGATCGCCGATGAACTTGCCAGCGGCAAACTTGTCAATCCGCACGGCTTTGGTTTTGTCAGTCGCCATGCCTATTGGCTGACGTGCCCGCAGGACCGTCCGCAACGTCCTGCCATGCGCATATTCCTTGACTGGCTGCTCGAGGAAGTCAGCTCCATGCCCGCGAATATGCGTTGATCCAACCGTTCAAACCTTCGTGTTTTCGGGGCCTATTTCGTTCAAAAATATTTATTCAATTTGTCATGGAACCATACGGACTCCCGACGCATTTTTCCCGTTAGTCTGGCAATGCCCAACAGCATGCCATGCTCATCAGATACTCATGGAGGAAGTGATGAACGACAAGCGTTTTCCCATACCGGTTATGGTCAAACTGGGAGCTGCAGGTCAGTTGGCCATCAGCAGCGTCTGGGAAGCGATGGAATGCCTGCAGCGCTATTGGCCATCAAAAACAGGCCGAAGTTACCGCCGCGCGTTGCAAGCCTGTCTTGATGTTCTGGATGGTTGGAAACCTGCCCATAAGGCACGCCACGCCTTTGTCAGCGCTGCGCGTGATGCGGGGATCTTTCTTGACACAAGACTGCATCAGTAATCAGAAGCGAGCGGCGCTGAGACAATATATATCTCGCGCCGCTCGCATTTTATCATCAGCGAATATCCGCCCGCGCCCGCGGGCGTTTTTCATTCATTTCATGGCTGAAGACGGTAGGCGGCAGCGGAGCCAGCTTGCGAATGATATCCGCTCCCTTTTCCCCCATCATGATTGTCGGCGCATTGGTGTTGCACGAGGGAACGCGCGGCATCACGGAACTGTCGCAGACGCGTAAGCCGTCCAGCCCATGTACCTTCAAATCCAGACCAACAACCGCCATAGAGCCGGTTCCCATCTTGCAAGTGCCAACCGGGTGATGATCGGTCTTGGCATTGGCGCAACCATACGCGAACAATTCCTCGTCGGAGTTGTATTTCGGCCCCGGCAATCGTTCCGCCATGACGAATGGTTTCAGCGCTGCCTGACTCATGATCTCGCGGGCAAGCTTCAATCCTTCGATCGACATTTTCCGGTCGTGCGGATCGCTCCAGTAATTGGGATCGATCAGCGGCGCAGCCGTGGGATCAGAGGATTGCAGGCGCACAGTCCCACGTGAACGCGGGTGCAGATAAGCCGAGTTCAAGGTGACACCCGCATTTTTCAGCCGCTCGACACCCGCTTCAATGCCTGAACCCAGACCAAGGTGGAACTGAATATCCGGTGAGCGTGCATTGGCATCGGCATACCAGAAACCACCGGTTTCAAACAGGCTCGACGCCACAGGCCCAGACCGGAACATCACATATTGCAGACCAGCCCACAGGGTGCGGTGCAGCTTGGCAATCCCATCATAGGTGTGATCGCCGGTGCATTCGGAAATTACGAACAGATCCAGATGATCCTGCATGTTTTCGCCAACACCGGGCAGATTGTGTATGACGGGAACACCAATTTTGCGAAGATGATCCGATGGGCCAATCCCCGACTGCAGCAACAGTTTCGGCGAGCCAATCGCCCCGGAACTGACGAGTACTTCCCTCTCGGCACGAATGATCTCGCGGGCGTTGCCCTTGATCACCTCGACACCAACGGCCCGGCCGTTCTCAACCACAATCCGGGTGACCTGCGCGCCCATGCGCACGGTAAGGTTCCTGCGGTTCTTCACGGGAGCGAGATAGGCCATGGACGCTGATGAACGGCGGTGATCGCGCTGGGTCAGTTGATAAAACCCGACCCCCGCCTGCTGCCTGCCGTTGAAATCGTGGTTGTAGGGAATGCCAAGCTCCTGCCCCGCCCGGATATAGGCATCGCAGATTGGCAAGGTCGCGGCGGGCATGGAGACACCCAGCGGACCACCATAGGAATGATAATCATCAGCAAAGCGCTGATTGTCTTCCGCGCGTTTGAAATAGGGCAGCACGTCGCGATAGCTCCAACCAGAACAGCCATCTTCTGACGCCCACAAGTCGTAGTCGGTTGCATTACCACGCGTATAAAGCTGCGCATTGATGCTGGAACCGCCGCCGATGACCTTCGCCTGCGTGTAACGCAGGACACGGTTGTTCATGTGTTTCTGCGGGACGGTCGACCAGCCCCAGCTGGCAACCCCCTTGGTCATTTTGGCAAAGCCCGCGGGCATGTGGAACAGTGGGTTCCAGTCACTGCCACCAGCCTCAAGCAGCAGGACTTTTACATCGGCGTCCTCGCTCAGGCGATTGGCAAGGACACAGCCCGCAGGGCCAGCACCGGTGATGATATAGTCGTATGAAGACGATCTCTTCGAAAGGTTTTGCATAGTTTAGACACCCCCCTCTGTCCTGTCGGACATCTCCCCCACAAGGGGGGAGATCACATTGGCATCCACGCCTTTGCACAACAGGTAAGGTTTCAGATTGCGCAAAGACGATATTGTAGGCTGATCTCCCCTCTTGTAGGGGGTCCGAAGGACGGGCGAGACCCGTGGCTCGCCCCGGAGGGAGACAGGACAGAGGGGGGTTAAGGTCATTTTCAGCAACCTGCTAAAGCCTGTTAATGGAAAGAGCACCGTCAGCATTGATGATCGAGCCCGTGGCAAAACTGAAATCGCCGCTGGCAAGTGCAGCAACGATGCGACCAAGATCCTCCGGCTCGCCCCAGCGCTTCATCGGCACAAGACCGTCAGTAATACGCTTGTCATATTTGGCGGCAGCAACCGCCGTCATATCCGACCGGATGATACCGGGCCGCACGTCAAAAACACTGACCCCCGCATCTGCAAGCAGCACCGCCAGGCCCTGCGTAAACGAAGCAAGCGCCGCTTTGGTCATGCAGTAATCAAGGCGCTCGGGCGAGGTCATCTCAGCGGAAACCGAGGTAATGTTAACAATTGTGCGCGGCGTTCCGGTATCAGCCTGTTTGAGCAGGGCTTTCAATACGGTCTGCGTGAAGAACACTGTTCCCCGCACATTGATGTCAAAAATCGCATTATAATTTGCCGGATCAAGATCGAGGAAATCACCCCGCACTTTCGAACCGATCCCGGCATTGTTGACCAGGCAATCGATCCGGTCAAACGTCGTCATGATTGCGCTGACCGTTTGTTCGTGAGTGGAAAGCTCGGCCAGATCAGCCTCGATAAACTGTACCTTGGCACCAAGCGCCTCCAGCGCAGAAATAGCAGCCTCGTCCCGCACCAAATCGGTGAGTGCGAGATCAAAACCCTTGGCGGCCAGTGCCTTGGCAATTCCAAGCCCAATGCCGCGACGCGCACCGGTGATGATAGCAAGGGGTTTCGCCAAATGTGCTGGTTGTTGTGTCATCACGCAAGATCCTTCGCAATGATATGATCCGCGACGCGCAAGGCCTGTGCGGCGATCGTCAGCGCGGGATTGACCGCAGCAGATGTCGGTAGGAATGCTGCATCAACGACGAACAGATTGGGATGATCGAAGGCGCGGCAATAAACATCGAGAGGTGCGTGCGCCGGGTCGCTTCCCATCCGAACAGTGCCACATTGATGCGAGGGCGTCTTGCGATCAAAAGCCTTGGAGAGAACCAGCGGAAATCCGGCGGCGCGCAAGACGGATTTGATCTGCGCGACCAGTTTCTGATGCGCAGGCCAGTTGCTGCGCACCCATTGCAGAATGATCCTGTCGCCATCGACGCGAACGCGACTTTCGGGCTTCGGCACATCCTCGCTCATGGCAAGAAAATCCACCGTATGATTACAGAACTGATTGAGCAGCCATTCAGGAACAAGTTTGAGGTCCGATTTCAGCACAGGCCCGCTGATGCGCCCGAGCAACTGAACATTGCCAAGCGGCGCACCGCCCTGCCCGTCGGACAGGTAAAAATCGTTGAAGCCAAAGGTTTTTTGATAGATCGAATCGTTGCGAAAGCGCGGATCAAACCCGATCACTGCCGACAGATTATGATTCATGAAATTTCGGCCAACCTGATCAGACCGGTTGGCAAGGCCAGCCGGATTATTACTGTTGGCAGAGCGCAAGAGAAGTACCGCCGACTGAACCGCCCCGGCAGAGAGGATCACCAGTTTCGGTTTGATGACAGTGGTCTTGCCGTCCCTCACGTAATGTACGCCGACAATCGATTTCCCATCGGTCGCCGTCTCCAGGCGCGTCACTCGCGAATTGGTTTGCAGGCGGATGTTGCCATGCTGCAAAGCTTCGGCAAGGGCGGTGGTTTCCGCATCCATCTTGCCGTTGAAACTGTTTGGATGCGCATCCCAAGGCGTCTTGCCATGCGACATCCATTTATCGATATCAACGCCGAGTGGCAGCGAAAACGGATGGACGCCTGCGCCATGCAATCGCTTGCGCAAGGCAGCAATCGGCTCCTCGTCGGGCACGGGTGGAAAGCCATAGGGTGTGGAATGATGTGGTTCCGTCGGGTCTTCGCCTGAGGTTCCGCGCACCTGATAGAGCGCTTCCGCCTTGCCGTACCAGGGCTCCAGCTCTTCATAGGCAAAGGGCCAGGCAGGCGACACACCTTCCAGATGTTGCATCTCGGCAAAATCCTCGGCGCGGTAGCGTGTCAGCACGGCACCATAGAACTTCGAATTGCCGCCTACGTTGTAGTAATTGCCGGGGTTGAACGCCTTACCATCAGCATCATACCAGCTTTCATCGGGGCGAAAGAAACCACGCTGGAAGATCGCCCGCGGATCGCGGTTCTCAGGGCGATCGGGCAGATGATCCCCGGCCTCCAAAATCAGGATTTGCGCTCCTGAACTGGCCAGACCGGCGGCAATAGTCGACCCGCCAATCCCCGAACCGATGATAACAATATCGGGTGATTGGCTTTGTGGCGATGCAACGTTCATGGCATGGTGATCGTCAGGCGCCGATGCGCAGTTGCGATTGCGGATCGAAGAACACGGCCTTGTCGAGATTGAATGCCAGCTGCGTCTTCTGCCCCGGCAGGATGTGAGCGTCGGCACGCAACCGTGCGACCACTTCTTTGCTGCCAAGTCTTGTCACCGCAAACGTATCGGAACCAGCAGGTTCAACCACGTCGATCAGGCATTCGCCTTCCACGAGCGAGATAGCATTACGATCCGCACCATCCGGATCGGTCAAGGCTTCCGGACGAATGCCGAAAATAACGTCCTTACCGGAATGGCCGACCAGCGCGCTGTTGGTTTTCTTGATCGGCAACCGCAGCGGCGATGAATCGGGGCGGTCGAGCACAACACTCAAATCCGACGCATTGCCTTCGATCTTTGCCTTGAGCAGGTTCATCGCGGGTGATCCCATGAAATCGGCAACAAACAGGTTGGTCGGGTTGTTGTAAATCTCAGCCGGGGTGCCGAACTGCTGCAAGATACCGTCCTTGAGCACGGCGATTTTGGTCGCGAGCGTCATGGCCTCGATCTGATCATGGGTCACATAGACAATAGTCGTTTTCATGCGCTGATGCAGGCGCTTGATTTCCGTGCGCATATCCACACGCAACTTGGCATCGAGATTGGACAAAGGTTCGTCGAACAGGAACACCTGAGGGTTGCGCACAAGGGCGCGCCCCATGGCAACACGCTGGCGCTGACCGCCGGAAAGCTGGCTTGGCTTGCGGTCGAGCAGATGGCCGATTTGCAGCATGTCAGCGACCTGCTTGATGGCCTTTTCGCGCTCGTCTTTTGGTACGCCGCGAATTTCCATGCCGAAGGCGATGTTTCCGCCAACAGTCATGTTGGGATAGAGCGCGTAGGACTGGAACACCATGGCGATATCACGCTTGGATGGATGCAATCCGCTTATTGATTTTCCCTTGATGGAAATATCGCCGGAACTGATCGGCTCCAACCCAGCAATGGTGTTGAGCAAAGTGGACTTGCCGCAGCCGGAAGGTCCGACGAGAACGAGAAAACCGCCTTCATCGATCTCAATATTGATGTCCTTCAAAATCGGGACATTGCCATAGGATTTATGCAGGTTCTTGATCTGTAGAAATGACATTTGATTATCCCTTCACGGCGCCGGACATAAGTCCACGGACGAAGTAGCGCCCGGAAACGATGTAGACGATAAGAGTTGGCAGTGCGGCGAGGATCGCGCCGGCGAAATGCACGTTATATTCCTTCACGCCTGTCGATGAGTTCACAAGATTGTTGAGCGCAACCGTCATTGGCGTGCTGCTGAATCCTGAGAAAGACGCACCGAAGAGAAAGTCGTTCCAGATATTGGTGAACTGCCAGATGACAGATACAACAATGATCGGCCCCGATGAGGGAAGAAGAATACGCCAGAAAATCTGGAAGAAGCTCGCACCGTCAATCTGTGCAGCGCGAACGAGTTCGGTCGGGAACGCTTCATAGTAGTTGCGGAAATAGAGCGTGGTGAAGCCAAGGCCATAGATCACATGGACAAATATCAGGCCTTGAATAGTGCCCGCCATACCAAGCATGCCGAGTACCCGCGCCATCGGAATAAGAACGATCTGGAACGGAATGAAACAACCAAGCAGCAACATGCCGAACATGACGTTCGAGCCGCGAAATTTCCATTTGGTCAGGACATAACCATTCAACGCACCCATAACGGTTGAAATGGCAACGGCTGGAATGACCATGATAATCGAATTGAAGAAATAGGGTTTCAATCCGGTTGGCTGCACGCCAATCTGCGCCGTCGACCATGCGGCCAACCATGGCTCGATGGTCCATTCATGCGGTGGTGACAGCATCCCACCCTGACGTATCTCATCAAGGGTTTTCAGCGAATTCACCACCATAACGTAGAGTGGCAGCAGGTAGTAAAAGGCAAAGACCAGCAGCGCAATATAGATCAGGACGCGGGTCAGCTTGCCGCTGGAAATCGCATTATCGGGGCTCTGGGCGCTCATTTGGTGCCTCCCCTTACTTCGGAATAGAGATAGGGAATGATGATCGCGAAAATCGTGATCAGCATGATGATGGCCGAGGACGCACCGATGCCCATGGAATTGCGCGTGAATGTATAGGAATACATAAATGTCGCGGGCAATTCAGTTGCCTGTCCGGGGCCGCCGCCTGTCAATGCGATCACAAGATCATAGGCCTTGATGGCGAGGTGGGCGAGAACAACGAAGGCAGACAGAAACACCGGGCGCATCAGCGGAATGATAATACGGCGATAGATCATCGTGGTGGACGCCCCGTCGATCTGGGCCGCCTTGATGATCTCGTTATCGACGCCGCGCAGACCCGCAAGGAACATCGCCATGACAAAACCTGAGGATTGCCAGACGGCGGCAATCACCACCGTATAGATCGCCATCTTGGAATCCTTGATCCAGTTGAAGGCGAAGCTGGTCCAGCCCCATTGGTGCATGGTGTTTTCGAGGCCGATACCCGGATCGAGAAACCATTTCCATGCAACGCCGGTCACGATGAATGAAAGCGCCATGGGGTAGAGGTAGATCGGGCGCAGGAAGCCTTCAATGCGAATCTTCTGATCCAGCAGAATGGCAAGGCCTAGACCGATAACCGTGCAGATAATGATATAGAGCGAGGCAAAAATACCCAGATTGCTAATGGCACGCCACCAATGCGGCAGAGCCCACAGCTTGCGGTAGTTCTCCAGTCCGACAAAACCAAATGACGGCAGCATCTTGCTGTCGGTGAACGACAGGACGCCCGTATAAATGATAAAGCCATAGACGAAGATCAGGACAATCAGAAAGCTTGGTGCCAACACCAGTTTGGGTATCAAGTCCTGTATGCGGCTGCGGGTATCCATAGCCTCACCCCTTCAACTTTTTAAATTCTTGTCATTGCCGTGCATATTCACGGGAAACCTGTCCGGGGCGGTAACACCCCGGACAGAATGGGAGCGCTTACTTGGCAGCGTCCACGGCGGAAACGAGTTCCTTGACAGCCGCGTCGGATGTCAATTCACCGTTGAATTCGCGGGTAACAACGTCATAGATCGCGTTCTTGATGGCTGCAGGAACAGCATAACCATGGGCCATGGAACCATAGAGTGTTCCGGCCTTGTTGGCTTCAGCCAGATCCTTGATTGCCTTCTTGCCGCAAGCATCAAAAGCCGCATCGGAAACGTCGGTACGAGCCGGAGCCGAACCCTTCACAACGTTGAAAGCTGACTGGAATGTCGGGCTTTCAATGGATGATGCCATAACGAGCTGCGACTTGTGTTCTGCTTCGCTCTTCTTGAAGAACAGGAACTGGTCGGAGTTGAAGGTTACAGAACCCTGAGTGCCCGGGAAGCGCATGCAAACGAAATCCTTGCCTGGCTCCTTCTTGGCCTTGACGAATTCGCCCTTGGCCCAGTCACCCATGAACTGCACGCCAGCCTTGCCTTCGATAACCATGGTGGAAGCAAGGTTCCAGTCGCGGCCGGAGAAATTGTCATCCACATAGGAACGCAGCTTGGTCATGCGGTCGAAAGCTTCCTTCATCTTCGCGCCGCCCAAAGCCTTGGGGTCGAGATCGATGAAAGCCGCCTTGTAGAAGTCATTGCCGAGCGAGAGCACAACCGCATCAAAAATGGTTGCGTCCTGCCATGGCTGACCGCCGTGGGCGATCGGTGTGATGCCCTGCTTCTTGAAATTATCGAGAAGAGCAATCAGTTCGTCCCAGTTCTTGGGTTCCTTGCCGCCAGCCTTGTCGAGAGCCGCCTTGTTGATCCACATCCAGTTGGTGGAGTGAACGTTGACAGGTGCAGCAATCCAATGACCGTCATATTTCGAGAAATTCTGCAACGCGCCAGGAATGACGTCAGCCCACTTTTCCTTCGTTGCAACGTCATCAAGGTTGGCAAGAACGCCCTGCTTTGCCCAGTCGGTGATGTCGAAGCCGAGTGCCTGTACGGCTGTCGGAGGATTGCCACCGGTTACACGAGCACGCAGAACGGTCATGGCTTCCGTACCGCCACCGCCGGCCACAGGCATATCCGACCAGGTGATGCCCTTCTTTTCCAGATCCTTTTTCAGGACTTCCAGCGCTGTCGCTTCACCGCCGGATGTCCACCAATGCAGAACTTCGACGTTTTCAGCGGCGCGGGCCATTGTTGCCGTGCCGAGCAGCATGGCTGTCGCGGCAACCGTATTCATCAGCTTGTTCATTTCATTCCTCCCAAGGAAAAAAGATAAAACTTCCCACTACCCTAGACTGCAGATATCCCTCAGCCTGATGCATTCATACAATAAGCGGAACGGCGAATACAATCGATTTAATTCGACGCCCAAAGTAAAGTCCGACGTCCCATATGCATGTTCAGAGTCTTGGTCTCCGTATAATCCTCAACCGCATGACGTCCCAATTCGCGACCCAATCCCGACTGACGATAACCGCCGAACGGCAGTTCCGAAGCGCCATCCATAAACGTATTCATCCAGATGGTTCCGGCACGCACCCGGCGGCCAACGGTGAGACATGTATCGAAGTCGCGACTCCACACACCTGCCGACAGGCCGTAATCGATGGAGTTGGCAATCCGGATCGCGTCTTCCATGGTTTCAAATGTTAGCACGGAAAGCACAGGACCAAACACTTCTTCACGGGCAACAGCCATGTCGGGTTGCACGGCGGACAAAATGGTCGGGCTCATATACTGACCCAGCCCCAGATCAAGCGGCGTGCCACCATGGGAAATGGCAGCACCAGCGGACGCAGCATTGCGCACATACGTATCGATCTTGGTCAAATGCTCCGGTGTGATGATCGCGCCGACCTTGGTTAGCGGATCAAGCGGGTCACCAACCCTAACCTTGGCCGAGAGGGCCGCAACACGTTGCGTCACTTCATCGGCAATATCGCGGTGAACGATCAGGCGCGAACCGGCATTGCAGCATTCACCCGCGTTGAAATAAGCACCGAAAACAGCCGCATCGATGAAATCATCCAGATTGGCATCCGGAAAAACGATCTGCGGGTTCTTGCCGCCCAGTTCCAGCGAGACTTTCTTCAAGGTCTGGGCCGCATTGGCCATTGTCAGTTTGCCAATAAGGGTCGAACCGGTGAAGGAAACCATGTCGACATCCGGATGGGTGGTCATCGGCGCGCCGACTTCTGCACCGGTTCCGGCGAGGATATTGACGACACCAGCGGGAACACCAGCCTCCATCAGGATTTCACCGAGAACCAGAGTGGAGCCCGATGTCAGCTCGGACGGTTTGACAACGGCGGTACAGCCGGCAGCCAAGGCAAAAGGCAGCTTCTGGCTGACGATCAGGAATGGGAAATTCCACGGGGTAATAATGGATATGACGCCGATTGCCTCGCGCAAGACGACACCGAGTGTGCCATCGCCCAACGTATTGTAGCTTTCGCCATGCAGATCGCGGCCAAGTGCGGCAGCATAACGCCAGATATCGACGGCACCACCGAGTTCGCCTTTGGCCTGTGAAATTGGTTTGCCGGATTCGATGCAATCGAGATAGGCCAGTTCGTCAGAACGCGCTGCAATCAGGTCTGCCGCTTTCAACAGGATATTCGAGCGTTCGGCACCGGTCATGCGCGACCATGGGCCATTATCGAAGGCATTGCGCGCAGCGCGGATTGCCCGCTCCGCGTCGGCCTTTGTGCCTGCCTGATAGCGCGAGACAACAACACCATGGCCGGGACTCTTGCGTTCAATCACGCCGCCTTCCGCGCCATTGGTCCATTTGCCATCGATCAGCATCTGGAATTCGCGGACTTTGAAATTGTCGAGCGCTTGTGGCCGCATCAGAACCGTCATTACCATTCTCCCTTGAACACGGGCTCGCGCTTTTCGGCAAAGGCCGAAACACCTTCTTTCAGGTCCGCTGTTTTTGCGACGAGGATCGAGCCAAGAGCTTCAACCGCCGTGCCATTGTCTTCGCCGTTTGCCGACGCAATCATCAATTTTGCCACTTCCACAGCGGCAGGTCCGCGCTTGGCGATCCGTTCCGCATAGGCCTGCGCTGCAGTGACCGCTGCTCCGGTTTCCACCACATGATCCACGATCCCAAGGGCAGCGGCTTCGGTAGCACTGAAAATCTCACCCCCCAGCGCCATGCGCCTGATCACCTGCGCACCGAACCGGCGAACAAGGCGCTGTGTTCCTGACCAGCCCGGCACCATGCCCAAACCGGTTTCCGGAAGGCCGATACGAATATGAGTCTCGGCAATACGGATATCGGCAGCGGCAGCAAGCTCCAGCCCGCCACCCAGTGCATGGCCATTGAGGGCAGCAATCAGCGGCACGCGCAATGTCGCCAAACGTTCGAATACACGGTGCCCGAAACGCACCCAGGCATGGCCGAATTCATTCGGGGTCATGGCAGCCCAGGCCTTGATATCGCCACCCGCCGAGAAGGCTTTGCCAGCGCCGGTTAGAATGGCCACACGAATATCGGCATTGGCTTCCAGCTCATCGCAGACAGCCGAAAGCTCTTTCAGCATGCCTATATCAAATGCATTGAGTTTTTCCGGACGCGACACGGTGATCGTCGCAACAGGCCCATCGAAACTGACAGTAATGCGAGGCTCAGCCATGGAGCGTCCTTTCCGGTTTCTGCGGCAGCTTCAAACCGAAAGGGCCTTCGGCAAAAAGTTCTGCTGCCATCAACTTCAGGTCACGGGCAACGATGAGCGGGAATTCCGATTGGTCGAGGATTTGGGTCTGAAGGTCGACGCCCGGTGCAATCTCCGTGAGGATAATACCTTCAGGACGCAGAACCATCACGCAGCGCTCAGTCACATAGGTGATATCCTGCCCCTGCTCAACGGCGCGGCGGCCGGAGAATGTGACGTGCTCCACTTCATTGACCAGCTTCTTCAGCTTGCCCTCCTTCTCGATGACAAGCTTGCCATCGGCCACATGAACCTTGGCACCCGCATTGAACATGCCGGAGAAGACGATCTTGCGAGCGCGGGCGGTGATATCGACAAACCCACCTGCGCCTGCGGTGACATGCGGGCGGAAGCTGAGTTTTGAAACGTTCACCGAACCTGTTTTGTCGATCTCGAGGAAGGACAGCAGCGATGCGTCAAAACCCGCACCCTGAAAATAAGTGAACTGGTGCGGAGACGGCACAAAGGCTTCCGCGTTGGAGGCACAGCCAAAGGCAAAATCCAGCAACGGAATACCGCCGACCGGCCCCTGCTCGATCACCCATGTCACGGCGCCATGCAATCCTTCTTCAAGCAGGATGCGCGGTACATTAGCCGAGATGCCAAAGCCGAGATTGACGGCGCTGCCTGCCTCCAGCTCTGTTGCCACACGGCGGGCGATGACCTTCTGGATATTGAAATCCGGCAAAGCAAAATCCTCCAGAGGATGGAAGATTTCGCCTGATATAGCCGGGTCATAGACCGTCTGTGTCGTCTGCTTCTGATCGGGATCAACAACCACATAATCAACAAGGATACCGGGCACGCGGACATCATGCGGTTTCAGCGAGCCGCTCTTGGTGATGCGTTTGACCTGCGCAATGACGATGCCGCCATTGTTGCGCACAGCCAGCGCTTGATCGAAGCCGCCGAGATAGGCACCTTCGTGTTCATAAGTCAGGTTGCCGCGTTCATCCGCCGTCGTCGCACGGATGATGGCGACTTGCGGGATAACGGGTTTGAAGAACAGCCATTCCTCGCCCTCGAATTCGATCTTGCGGACAACAGGCTCCCTTGCGGCTGACGCGTTCATCGCGCAGCCCTGACGATCCGGATCGACGAATGTATCAAGCCCGACTTTGGTCAACACACCCGGCCGTTTGGCCGCCGCCTCGCGGTGCATGTCGAACAGGATACCCGATGGAATATTGTAGGCAGCGACTTCGTCATTGCCGATCATCTGCCAGATCAGCGGCGGTTCAGCCGTTGATGGACCTGAAGGGTAGGAACCACCTAGAATACGTTTCAGCAGCCCTTTTTTTGCGATGTAATCGATACCCTTGATCCCGCTCATATCACCAGCTGCGATAGGGTGCAGCGTCGTCAGATCACGCGGATGTCCTGTCGCATCAAACCGCGCGCCGATGGCTTTCAGCATCAGATCGGGACAGCCAAGACCGCTCGACGAGGAGACCGAGACGATCGCCGCATCAGGGATGAGGTTTGCGGCCTCTTCAGGGGTTATGTGCTTGCTCATTCTGGAATGTCGTTCTCTTAAAGACCTGAGTTGATTTTCTGGACGGTGCCTGTGCTGGCCGCCTCCACCACTGCGAGACCGGTGGCCAACGACCAAACGCCATCTTCACCTGTTGCGGGTGGCTGCCCCTTGCCGAGGATGGCCGCATGAAATTTCGCAATACCTGTCTCATAGAGGTTCTTGTGATTGAGCTTTAGCTCAGTCTCACCATCAGCATTGCGCAGGGTGACTGTGCCAACTGGCTTCTGGCTCATGACGTTGCGACCAACAAGGGAACCTTCAGTACCATGCACCTCAAACCCCGTTTCCGCGTATTTGGTGGTAAAACCATCATGGAACTGCGCAATGAGACCCGATTTGAAACGCATGACGCCCATGACACCATCAGCGAGGCCAGCCTTGCCAAGACCGCCCTGCTGGGAGGCAGCGACAACTTCCGCGGGATCATCGCCCAGCACATAGCGCAGCGTATCCGTGTCGTGCACGGTGATATCAAGGATCACACCGCCACCAGCTTCCGGCTTGTCGAGCCGCCAGCCCTGCAGATGCGGCGGAAGATACACGGCGTGAAAGACCCGGGCGGCCAGCGGCTTGCCGATCTTGCCCACAGCGATTGCATCGCGCATGGCCGTATGGCTCGCGGCATTGCGCAGGTGATGGTTTGTGCCCAGCACAACGCCCGCCGCGCGGCAGGCGTCAACCATCGCCTTCGCATCGCCAAGGCTCATCGCCAGCGGCTTTTCGCATAGCACATGCTTTCCGGCAGCGGCAGCGGCGAGCACCTGATCCTTGTGCAGTTCATTTGTCGTCGAGATATAAACGGCATCGACATCCTGATCATTGACCAGTGCATCGACGGAGGTAACAGATTTGGCAATGCCATGATCGGCAGCATATTTTTGACCACGCTCAGAACTGGTGCTCATCACGGAGACGATTTCGCCGCCCTCGGCGCGGATCGCATCGATAACCCACTCATGCGCAATCGTGCTTGCTCCGATCAAACCCCAACGTGTCATGCCATTTTCTCCAGATGATTGTTCTTCACCGGCGCACCGCAACTCTGCCGCACCACAAGACGCACCGATGTCACCAGTGATTCCTGTTCGCTTCCACCCGCATTGATCTGCTTGAGCAAAAGCTGCGCGGCGCGCTGCCCCATGCCCTGCGGGTCGACCGAAACCGTTGTCAGAGCCGGGACAGCAGTCTTTGCCTCGATCACATCGTCAAAACCGATGACGCCGAACCCCTTGCCGGGCTCAATGCCAACCGACCGCAAACCGTCGCAGACACCGAAGGCCACGGCATCGTTCAGGCACAGCGCAGCCGTTGCCCTATCGGCAACGAGCATCATGCGCTCCACAGCCGCAACACCGCCAGCACGGGATGGTGCAGAATGAATGATGAGCGCCTCATCAACAGCAAGACCTGCCTCCTGCAAGGCATCGCGGTAGCCGCGAAGCCGCTCGGCAAAAACCGCTGTATCAAGAAAGCCGCCCATGAAGCCGATACGGCTATGCCCGAGCGAAATCAGATGACGCACAGCTGCCTTGGCGCCCGTATAATTATCGGACAGTAGCGTTGAGACTTTGGCGCCGGGCAGATTGCGAACGACGATCACGACGGGAATGCCGCTATCAATCAATGGCTTGAGGTCGGCAGCCTCCGTACCGCGTGCCGGCGACAGGATCAATCCGGCAATACCGTTTTCGCGCATGGATGCGATGACTTCGCGCTGACGGTCGACGCTTTCACCACTATGGGCGAGAAATTGCACATAGCCTGCGGATTGGACAACCATATCCATCCCCACAGCAAGCTCAGCGAAGAAACTGTTGGTGAGGTCATTGACCACGATGCCGACGATTTTTGAGCGTGACTGCCGCAGATTGGCGGCACCGCGGTTGTAGACATAACCCAGATCGGCAATGACACTATTGACCTTTTCGCGGGTCTTTTCATTGACCAATGGGCTGCCTTGCAGAACCAGCGACACGGTGGATTTCGACACGCCAGCGGCGTGCGCAATATCCACAACGGTTGTCCGGCTTCGGTTCACTGGCATCCTCCACAATCAGAATATCGATATAATTGGAACGTTCCAAATTTGTCAAGCAAGAATACTAAGAGATATAATCGCGCCAAACAGCGCATTTTTCGTGGGTAATAGTGCATTCTCCAATGATACCACGTGAAGTACGTACAATTTCAACGAAAATAGCCGTCCAATCGGCCGATTTTTCCTACTTGTTTTTTGGAACGTTCCAAATTACAAAGCTCATCGTGTTGAATGGGAGCGATATGATGACCCTTGTTCTGGACCTGCCCACTGCAGATGGTAAGCTTTCAGCCTATCGCCTTTCAGGTGAGCCCACCGCCCGGCCAGCCTCCCCACCAGTCTTCAATCGTATCGCCTATGCAGCCGCCCATGTGGTATCCGATCCGCTAAAGGACAGGACACCATGGGGCTCTCCGGCCATAGATTGGGATGCGACCATGGCGTTTCGCCACCATCTCTGGTCCCTCGGATTCAAGATCGCCGAAGCGATGGACACAGCCCAGCGTGGCATGGGGCTGGACTGGGCTGGCGCGCAGGAACTGATACGTCGTTCGCTTACCGAAGCACACAGTGTTTCGGGTGCCGATCTTGCTTGTGGTGCTGGAACCGATCAACTGCTACCCGAAAATACCAGCACCCTTGGGGATGTTATTTCTGCTTATGAAACGCAGATCGGTTTTGTTGAAGCGCATGGTGGCCGCGCTGTCATGATGGCAAGCAGGGCTCTCGCCAAAGTGGCAAAATCCGGGGACGATTACCGAAACGTCTATGGCGAAATCCTGCGCCAGACACAGAATAAGGTCGTGCTGCATTGGCTCGGCGATATGTTTGACGCACGGCTTTCGGGTTATTGGGGCTCCCATGCCTTTGAGGAAGCGCTGGAAACGGTGCTCGCCATAATCACCGACAACAAAGACAAGGTTGAGGGCATCAAGATTTCCCTGCTCGACAACGAAAGAGAGATTGCTTTACGCAAGCGTCTGCCCGAGGGCGTTCTGTGTTTCACTGGCGATGATTTCAACTATGCGGAACTGATTGAGGGGGACGGCGGGAAATATAGCCATGCTCTGCTTGGCATTTTCGATGCAGTCGCGCCGCAGGCATCCAAAGCATTGGCTCATTTGGCCGATGGACAAACTCAAGTGTTCCGCGATGTGATCGAGCCCACCGTGCCACTGTCGCGCAAAATCTTCGAAGCACCCACCCAATATTACAAGGCGGGTGTGGTTTTCCTTGCTTGGCTCAACGGTCACCAGAACCATTTCACCATGCCCGCAGGCATGCAGTCAGCGCGCGGTATCATGCATTACGCTGATATTTTCCGGCTGGCTGATCAGGCCAATGTTCTGGACAGTCCAGAGCTTGCGACAGGCCGTATGAAGAGCTTGCTGCAAATCTACGGACTTTAAGTTTTCGGAACACTTGATCGAAAAAGCCTGCCGGGCGATTGTCTGCGCCGACTCATCCGATCAGGCAGGATTTCCCATGAAGCTTCTTTATCAGACGCACTCGCCCTATGCGCGTAAAGTGCTGGTTGCCATTCATGAGATCGGCCTCGCGGATAGTGTTGAGGTGATCCACCATGAAACCAGCCCGACCCGGCGCAATGAAGGCGTCTATGCGCTCAACCCATTGGGCAAGGTCCCGGTGCTCATTGACAATGACGGTCTTGCGCTCTTTGACTCAGTCGTTATCGCTGATTATCTCAGCACGCTGCCCGGTGGAAACGCACTCATCCCCGCAACAGGCAAAGCGCGCTGGGATACTTTGCGGCTGCAGGCAGCGGCGCAGGGTATTGCCGATTCCGGGATTGTGGTGCGATGGGAGACCGAGCGGCGGCCGGAACCCGTACGCTGGGCAACCATGCGCGATGCTCAACTGCAAAAAATTATCGCGGCCTGCGACTTTGCCGAAAAGGAAGCAGCGCTTGAGGGTCTGCCGCTTATTGGTGAGATCGCGTTGGCAACGACTTTGAACTGGGTCGAATTCCGCGGCATTTATCCGTTCATCGAAAAACGTCCACGCCTTGCCGCATGGTATGCGGAATTCTGCCAGCGACCATCCATGCAGGCGACATCTTTCTCCGGCGAAACCCACGACTGATAGAAAAGCGGTCAGCCACCAAGAAAGGAAGCAAGCTTGTTCAACGTGGAACGGCACCCGGTTTCGTTGTCTTCGGGCCGGATACCCCGCGGAATATCGTTACACGCTATGGTAATCTGCGAGCCACCGTCCGTCGGCTCCATCGTCGTTGTCATCAGCATTTCGCCCGCATAGGCCGGATCATCCGATTCAAACCGGACCGCCCATACGATCTTGCTGGCAGGTACCAGAGCCACAAAGCGGACGTCAAAAGTATCAATATTGTCCAACGTCTTGCCCCGTGGCAGACCCTCATCCTCGGGGTAAACGAGTGACATACGTAGAGACCCGCCTTCGCGCCCATCAAAATCATGGACAATGCCATGCATGGAGCCGGGCGGAAGCCATACGGCAAGGGCGTCAGGGTCTGTGAAAGCACCGTAAACGGCCTCACAGGACGCCTTCATTGCCTTGGATACAACTGTGCTCGAAGTATCGCTCATGTCCCCATCATAGCCGATTGGCGGTAAAATTCCAATCTGGCTCTATCGATGCGGTTGCTCAAAGAAAAAGGGGATGGCGCGCGAGCACCATCCCCTTTTTCATCGGATAGCAAAGCTTACTTGTTCCAGCTCTTGACCAGCTCATCATAATTGATGGTCTGGGGCTTTTCCTTTTCATTGGCGATCTTCAGCTGAGGTGCCAGATGACCGTTCTTGACGGCATCGGCATTCCAGTAGGCAAGATCATGCTCTTCGGCCAGTTTCGGACCGATATCGCCCTGCACGCCCGACTTTTCGATGCGGCCCATGACCTTTTCCTGCTCGGCGCAGAGAGAGTCCATGGCGGCCTGCGCCGTCTTGGCACCGGATGATGCATCGCCAACAGCCTGCCACCAGAGCTGTGCCAGCTTCGGATAATCAGGAACATTGGTACCCGTGGGTGACCACTGAACACGGGCTGGCGAGCGATAGAACTCGATCAGACCGCCGAGCTGCGGCGCACGCTTGGTGAAGCTCTTGTCCTTGATGGTCGATTCACGAATGAAGGTGAGGCCGATCTGGCTCTTCTTCACGTCAACCGTCTTCGAAGTGACGAACTGTGCGTAGAGCCAGGCGGCCTTGGCACGGTCTGTTGGTGTCGACTTCATCAGGGTCCATGAACCCACGTCCTGATAGCCGAGCTTCATGCCGTCTTTCCAGTAGACGCCATGTGGTGAAGGAGCCATGCGCCATTTCGGCGTGCCGTCGTCGTTCATGACAGGCAGACCCGGCTTGACCATGTCGGCGGTGAAAGCGGTGTACCAGAAAATCTGCTGCGCGACATTGCCCTGCGCCGGTACGGGACCGGATTCAGAGAAGGTCATGCCCTGTGCTTCCGGCGGTGCATAGGCCTTCAACCAGTCGAGATATTTCTGGATTGAGTAAACCGCTGCTGGTCCGTTGGTATCGCCGCCACGGGCCACGCAGGAACCGACTGGCTGGGACTTCTCGTTGACCTTGATGCCCCATTCATCCACAGGCAGACCGTTTGGCAGGCCCTTATCGCCATTGCCGGCCATGGAGAGCCAAGCATCAGTAAAGCGCCAGCCGAGTGACGGGTCTTTTTTGCCATAGTCCATATGGCCGTAGACCTTTTTGCCGCCCACATCGCGACCAGTGAAGAACTCGGCAATATCCTCGTAGGCAGACCAGTTGACCGGAACACCGAGTTCGTAGCCATACTTAGCCTTGAAGTCGGCCTTATTCTTCGCATCGTTGAACCAGTCGTAGCGGAACCAGTAAAGGTTGGCGAACTGCTGGTCGGGAAGCTGGTAGAGCTTCTTGTCCGGCGCTGTTGTGAATTTGGTGCCAATGAAGTCATCGATGTCGAGACCGGGATTGGTCACGTCCTTACCTTCGCCCGCCATGAAATCGGTCAGGTTGCGGACCTGCTGATAGCGCCAGTGGGTGCCGATCAGATCGCTATCGTTGACCCAGCCGTCATAAAGGTTCTGGCCGGTCTGCATCTGCGTCTGGATCTTTTCAACAACGTCACCTTCCTGAATCACGTCATGCGTGACCTTGATGCCGGTGATGGCAGTGAATGCCGGTGCAAGCACCTGCGATTCATACTGGTGCGTGGTTAGCGATTCCGAGACGACCTTGATTTCCATGCCTGCAAAAGGCTTGGCAGCGTCGATGAACCACTGCATTTCCTTTTCCTGACCAGCGCGGTCAAGCGTGGAAACATCGCCAATTTCCTTGTCGAGGAATTTCTTGGCGTCATCGATCCCGGCATAGGCAGAGCCTGCACCGAGCAACAGCGCCAGTGCTGTTGTTGTCGTTAGTATTCGCGTTCGCATTGAAGTCCTCCCAGAGTTGCGATTGCCGGAACAACCGGATGATACCGGCTGTCCTGTTTCAACATGGCGTTTTGCCCGGAATTGTCCTTCGATTCCGGCGCCATATCATTTCCTAAACGAAGCGGAATACGCCGACGGCGTAGACCACGGAGAGAGCCAAAGCCCACCACAGGTTGGGACCGATCAACCCCAGCCAAGCGAGATGAATGAATGCGCTACCGAGTAACGACACAAACAGGCGGTCGCCGCGCGTGGTTTCAAAGCGCAGGATGCCAACACGCGGATTGCCACCGGGAGAGACATATTCCCACACGGCCATACCGATCAGCAGCGCCAGAATTGTCAGGAAGAACAGCGCCGTCGGCAGCGTCCATGCCATCCACGAGAAGTTCATGATGGCACCCGTCCCAACTGTAAATCGCTCTGTTTCCACCCCTCCGTCATCCTCGGGCTTGACCCGAGGACCCATAGCAAAGAGGCACCTAGCCTTCGGTTTGCTCGGAGCGATCCAGCGGAACGAGCCTCAAGCGGGAGTTCGCCATTGAGATCGACGCCAAGCTGGAATGCACCGTGGGATGTCAAAGGGGTGTGCTCCCTAACCGTGGGTCCTCGGGTCAAGCCCGAGGATGACGGAGAGACAGCTGCCAAAAAGCTTATGCCAACGGTCATGATATTTTCCTTGAAGCCGGAGCGACAAGCGCTCCGCGCAAATCTGCATAGGCCACGGTTTTCATCAATCCTGCCAGATGGTGAAAGGCATGCCAGTGGGCAATGCCGGAGGGGTCATTGAGTTCGGCTTTCAAATCGTCCCAATCCTCTCCCACATTGGATTGAACTGGATTGGGCTTCTCATCGTTAAAGACATCATGGAAATACACCCGCCAATACTGTTCCTTCTCAAGCGGTATTTCCGAAACACCCTGCGCGATAAGCGAAGCGAACAGCTTCGCGGTCGCTTCCTGCAATTCGACGATTGGAATACTCTTGAGTTCTGCCATTACACGCTCTCCCGGGCGGAACACTTCGCCTTGATCTTGCGCAGGGCATATTGCTGCATAGTCGTGCTAAGCAGCAACGTCGTCAGAAATATGTAAATCGTCCAGAAAGGGTTCATGACAAGTCCCTCGAAGCCGCGATGAAACTACCTTGCAGATCAGCGTAAGCCACCGCCTTCATCAATCCGGATAGATGATCAAAAGCATGCCAAAAAATGGTTGTTGTCTCTGGTATTTGACCCGCAACCTCTGAACGCAGGTCCTCCCAATCATCCCACACGTCACCCATCGTGGGGCTTGGTGGGCCATCAAGGGCAAACGCGTCCGCAGCAAAAACGGACCAATACTGATTCTGTGTCACAGGAATCCGCTCAATACGAGCTTGCTCGAGAAGGTCGAACAATCTGTTGGTCAACCCCTTCAATTCACTCAACTCGATCGAGTTTCCAGCGTTCATCACACCCTCCCCAGAGCAAAGCCCTTGGCGATATAATTGCGCACGAAATAGATAACGATAGCGCCGGGGATCAGGGTCAATACACCTGCCGCCGCCAGAAGACCCCAATCCATGCCCGATGCGGAAACAGTGCGGGTCATGGTTGCTGCAATCGGCTTGGCATCTGTTGTGGTCAGCGTCCGTGCAATCAGCAGTTCCACCCATGAGAACATGAAGCAGAAGAAGGCTGCCACACCGATACCGCTCGCGATCATCGGGATAAAAATCTTCACGAAAAAGCGTGGGAAGGAATAGCCGTCAATATAGGCTGTTTCATCGATCTCTTTTGGTACACCCGACATGAACCCTTCCAGAATCCAGACGGCGAGCGGCACGTTGAACAGGCAATGGGCCAGTGCAACGGCGATGTGTGTGTCGATCAATCCGAAGGCGGAATAGAGCTGGAAGAATGGCAGGGCAAACACCGCTGGCGGTGCCATGCGATTGGTGAGCAGCCAGAAGAACAGATGCTTGTCGCCAAGGAAACGATAGCGTGAAAAGGCATAGGCCGCAGGAAGCGCCACCAGCACTGAAATCACCATGTTCATCACCACGTAGATGATGGAATTGATATAGCCGCGATACCATGCCGGATCGGTGAAGATGATGGCGTAATTGTTCAGTGTCGGGTTCTGCGGCCACAGGGTGAAACTATTGAGAATCTCCTGATTGGTCTTGAAGCTCATATTGACGAGCCAATAGATCGGCAGCAGCAGGAATATGATATAAAGCGTCGGTATCAGCCACCAGAATTTGGATTCATCGCCGCGCTTGCGCATCTTGCGCGCCAATGCCTTGTCGAGTTTTGTCTGCTCGGGGCTGACCGTTGCCGTGCGGGCGAGTGTTTCATTTTGCACACTCATATCAGCGCTCCGCATCATAGTTGGTCATGATCGTATAGAAGACCCATGACAGAAGAAGAATGATCAGGAAGTAGACAATAGACATGGCCGCTGCCGGTCCAAGATCGAACTGGCCAATAGCAATTTTCACAAGATCGATTGACAGGAACGTGGTGGAGTTGCCCGGACCGCCGCCTGTTACCACGAATGGCTCGGTATAGATCATGAAGCTGTCCATAAAGCGCAGAAGCACGGCGATCAGCAGAACGCGGTTCATCTTTGGCAGCTGGATGTAACGGAACACGGCCCAGCGTGATGCGCCATCAATCTTCGCAGCTTGATAAAAAGCATCGGGGATCGAGACAAGACCGGCATAGCAAAGCAGCACGACAAGGCTTGTCCAGTGCCAGACATCCATCAGGATGACCGTGAACCACGCATGCAGCGGGTTTTGCACGTAGTTGTAGTTGATCCCGAGGCTTTCAAGCGTATGACCGAGAAGACCAATATCAACGCGGCCAAACACCTGCCAGATTGTGCCAACCACATTCCACGGAATGAGCAACGGCAGCGCCATCAGCACGAGACATACCGGAACACCAAGACCCTTGCGCGGCATATTCAGCGCAATGATGATGCCAAGCGGAATCTCAATGGCGAGAATAATAAATGAGAATACCAGATTGCGGATAAGCGCCGAGTGAAAGCGCTCCGACTGCAGAATTTCCGTGAACCATTCCGTACCGGCCCAGAAAAACTGGTTATTGCCGAACGTATCCTGCACCGAATAGTTGACCACGGTCATCAGCGGGATGACGGCTGAAAAAGCCACAAGCAGAAGCATGGGCAGAACCATGAACCAGGCTTTGTTGTTCCATGTTTTTTCCACGGTTCAGTTCCCCCCGACGCGCCAGGAATCGGCGTAGATGTTGATGCCCTTCGGATCGAATGCAATATGCGGATCGGCAGGAATGGATTCGCCCTCAGCAACGATGACCGCGATGTCCTGATTTTCCAGCTTGGTACGCACGATCTTGTGGCGACCAATATCCTCGACCTTGGCGATGGTGACAGGCATGCCCTCGCGGCCGAGCCTGATATATTCAGGGCGGATACCGAGTTCGATCTTCTTGGCGTCCGCAGGCATAGCCGGTGATGGCAATGCAATCTTGTGGCTACCCACCTGCGCGGTATCACCGGCCAGTTGAACCGGCATGACATTCATGCCGGGCGAGCCGATGAAATAGCCGACGAATGTATGTTTTGGCCGCTCAAACAGCTCTTCCGGTGTGCCGATCTGCACGATTTCACCGTCATACATGACGACAACCTTCTGGGCGAAGGTGAGCGCCTCGGTCTGATCGTGAGTAACGTAAACCATGGTGTAGCCAAAACGCTGATGCAACTGCTTCAATTGCGATCGCAACACCCATTTCATATGCGGGTCGATAACTGTCAAAGGTTCGTCAAACAGAATGGCATTGACGTCGGAGCGCACAAGACCGCGCCCAAGCGAAATCTTCTGTTTCTGATCAGCCGTGAGGCCACGCGCCTTCTTGTTGGTCCAGCTGGCGAGATCGATCATCTCCAGCGTCTCGCGCACCTTGCGGTCAATCTCGGCCTCCGGCACGCCGCGATTGCGCAGCGGAAAGGCCAGATTGTCGTAAACCGTCATGGTGTCGTAAATAACAGGGAACTGGAAGACCTGCGCAATATTGCGTTCCTGCGTCGACAGGTTGGTCACATCCTGCCCGTTGAACAGCAATTGGCCGTGCGATGGATGGATCAGGCCGGAAATGATGTTGAGCAGTGTGGTCTTGCCACAGCCTGAAGGGCCGAGCAGCGCATAGGCACCGCCATCCTCCCAGGAATGATGCACCTCACGCAAGGCATAGTCCTTATCCGACTTCGGATTGGGACCATAGGCGTGGCGAATGTGGTTGAGATCAATGCGCGCCATGATATTCCCTATGCCGCGAGCTTCTGGCGACGGGTAACGGATTGCCCACTCGCGTCGAAGATCATCAGGTTGCGCGGATCGATGAAGATATCGATGACTTCATCGGGTGTGTAGATGTGGATGCCGTGGGTCAGCATGGTCCAGCGTGCATCGGCAAAGGACAGGTGCACAAAGCTTTCAGAACCGGTGATCTCCGTAGCGGTGACGATGGCCTTGAGCGCGATTTCATCGGCATTGCGCCGACTTGTCCCCACATGGTGCGGCTGGAACCCAACCGTATAGGTGCCATCGGCAATCTCGCCGAGATTGGACGGAACCGGCATGGCCACACCGCCTTCCAGCTGGAATGCCTTGCCGATCTTGGCAAGTGCAATGGTATTGAGCGGCGGATCGGCAAAAGTCTGTGCGGTGATCAGATCATCCGGTTTACGGAATACATCGATGGTCGGGCCAAACTGAGTGATACGGCCTTCTGAGAGCGTCGCCGTGTTGCCGCCGAGAAGCAGCGCCTCGTGCGGTTCCGTGGTCGCATAGACAAAGATCGTACCGGCTTCGGCAAAAATCTTCGGCAATTCCTGCCGCAACTCTTCGCGCAGCTTGTAATCGAGATTGGCAAGCGGCTCATCAAGCAGCACAAGCTTGGCATTTTTAACGATGGCACGAGCCAATGCGGTGCGCTGCTGCTGCCCACCGGAAAGACTAAGCGGCGTGCGATCGAGATAGGGTGTCAGCTTGAGAAGTTCGGCGGCCTTGCGCACTTCCCGGTCAATCGTTGCCTTGTCGACACCGGCAACGCGCATGGGTGAGGCAATGTTCTCATAGACGGTGAAGGCCGGATAATTGATGAACTGCTGATAGACCATGGCGACCGAGCGCTTTTGCACGGGAACGCCGGTGACATCCTTGCCATCGAACCAGATGGAGCCTGAGGTTGGAACATCAAGACCCGCCATGATGCGCATGAGACTGGTTTTCCCTGATAGGGTCGGTCCCAGCAGAACATTCAGCGTGGCGTGTTGAAGCTCAAGCGAAATATTGTCGAGATGGGTTTTACCACCCACCACCTTGGACACATTCCGCAATTCCAGCATCTCAGTCCTCCCTGGGACAAAAGGCCTCCAGCCTCTTTGTCCCGCCTTCCCAATCACTTCATTACCCTGCCGGAGCAGTGCAATGCCTATTCAGCCGCCACCTTGCCCCGCCGATCAACCGCGCCGTCCATGAAACGGTCGAGCGCAGCAGCTTCGTCGGCGGAAAGATGCAACCCCATTTTCGTCCGGCGCCAGAGCACATCCTGTGCATTGACCGCCCACTCATGCGCGATCTGGTAGCGGACTTCGGCCTCGTACAGATCCGCACCGAAAAGCTGGCCAAGATCAGCCATTGACGTCGCTTTGCCCAACAGAATACGTGCCTTGGTGCCATAAAGCCGGAACAGGCGACGAGCATGGCGCGCATCAAGGAACGGATAATCCGCCTTCAGCTTTTGCAATTCGGCGTCGAATGCAGTTGCCGGGAAGTCACCGCCCGGAAGCGTTCCGGTGGCCGTCCAGGGCTTACCCTTCTTGCCGAGCTGTTCTTCGATCTTTTCCAGCATGTGTTCGGACAACCGGCGATATGTGGTGATCTTGCCGCCGAATATATTGAGAAGCGGCGCCTTGCCATCTGGCGCATCCGTTTTCAAAACGTAATCGCGGGTGGCTTCCTGTGCCTTCGATGCGCCGTCATCATAGAGGGGACGCACGCCGGAATAGGTCCAGACCACATCGTCGCGCTTCACCGGCTCTACGAAATATTCGCTGGCGGCAGCGCAGAGATAATCAATCTCGGCATCAGTGATTTTCACCTCGGCCGGATTGCCGTGATAATCCTGATCCGTCGTGCCGATGAGCGTGAAATCCTGCTCATAGGGAATGGCAAAGATGATACGGCCATCGGTATTCTGGAAGAAATAGGCGCGGGGATCGTCAAACTTCTTGCGCACAACGATATGGCTGCCCTGAACAAGGCGCACATTATGGGCATCATTAATGCCCACGACTCCAGTCAGAACTTCATCAACCCAAGGACCAGCGGCATTGACAACAAGGCGCGAGCGAACCTCTTCGGTGGCGCCTGTCAGCATATCCTGAACTGTCAGCGTCCAGCTATCAGCGTCACGGTGGGCGCTTGTCACCTTCGACCGTGTACGAACGACGGCACCGCGATCGGCGGCATCACGGGCATTCAGCGCAACGAAGCGCGCATCATTGACCCAGCAATCGGAATATTCGAAAGCCTTGGTATAGAGTGACTTCAGCGGCTTGGCTGCCGGGTCGCGGGTCATATCAAGGGTGCGGGTTGCAGGCAGTTTCTTGCGGCCGCCAATGTGATCATAAAGAAACAGACCGAGGCGAAGCAGCCAGGCCGGTCGCAGCCCCGCATGGTGCGGCAGAACAAAGCGCATCGGCCAGATAATGTGCGGCGCAGCAGCCCACAGCACCTCGCGCTCCATCAGCGATTCACGCACCAGACGGAACTCGTAATATTCAAGATAGCGCAGACCGCCATGAATAAGCTTGGTGGAACCGGATGACGTGCCACTGGCCAGATCATTCATCTCTGCAAGGAAAACGGAATAGCCACGGCCAACCGCATCCCGGGCAATACCGCATCCATTGATGCCGCCGCCGATCACGAAGACGTCGTAGATCTTGTCCGTTGCCAATGCCCATGCTCCCCATTTCGCAACGCACCATTTCCTCGCAATTGCGAAAGAGATATGGATTAATTACGAAAGCAATACGAAACTAAAAGGAACTATAACGCGCATCACCCGACGACACAAGAGGCAGATCAGACCGAAGTTTCGATCAGCCTGACGTCCGCTTCAGCACAAATAGCGCGGATGGCCTCGCTTTCGCATCGGTCTGTGATGAAGGTGTTGACCTGCGATAGATGCCCCATACGCACCGGCGCTGTCCGCTCAAATTTGGTGGAATCAGAAACCAGAATCACATGCCGGGCATTGGCCATAATCGCCTGCGCCACCTTGACCTCGCGGAAATCGAAATCGAGCAGCGCCCCGTCATGATCGATTGCGGACGTACCGATGACAGCGAAATCCACTTTAAACTGGCGGATGAAATCCACTGCAGCCTCACCGACAATACCGCCGTCTGACCCACGCACAACCCCGCCCGCGATGACCACCTCAATATCGGGGTAAACACGTAACCGATTGGCAACATTGATATTATTCGTAATAACCATCAAGCCTTTGCGATCCAGCAACGCCTGCCCCACCGCCTCGGTCGTCGTCCCGATATTAACGAACAGCGAGGCATTATCAGGGATAAGGGCAGCGGCGGCGCGGCCAATGGCTTCCTTCTCGCTAGCTGCAATCAGACGTCGTGCCTCATATTCAAGATTCTGGATGCCCGAAGGAAACAGCGCACCCCCATGGATGCGGCTCAGAAGCCGCTGATCACACAGATCATTCAGATCCTTACGGATGGTCTGGGGCGTAACGTTGAAATGAACGGCAAGATCATCCACCAGCACGCGGCCATGTTCTTTGGCCATTTCCAGAATTTCGGCGTGTCTGGGCGGCAGGAACATGGACGTAGCTTTCATTTTCGTTTTTCTGCACGCTATACGAAAACGAAAATGAACATAAGTCAATCGGGGATGAAACGAAGCTGGCTTAAATACCAGATAATGAACGGTCTTGGCCGGTCATCCGCGTCGGCAATTTCTGCGCTTTGTGGGGGCTTGATTCTGAACGTGCAAACGACAGGCAGAAAATTTTCTGACAACGATGTCGGTATCGGCGATTCCGGTTCGTCCTAGAAACAATCATCAGGCACAAGGGGTGCCGGACTTACAAGGGACATGATTATGGAAGCGACCGGACAGGCAACAGTGATCTCGAACAAGGCATTATGGGCAGGCTGGATTCTCAGTGGCCTTGTTATCGCATTTCTGATTTTCGACTTTGGCATCAAGCTGGTACCGCTCGATATCGTGCTCAAATCTTTGGCGGAACTGGGCTATCCCGACACAGCAGCCATGGGACGCGGGCTGGGTATTCTGCTGATGATCTGCACAGTGCTTTACGCCATTCCGCGCACCTCAATTCTCGGTGCCATTTTGCTGACTGGTTATCTTGGGGGAGCCATTGCCACCCAGCTTCGGGTTGGTAATCCGCTGTTCAGCCATTTGCTGTTCGGCGTGTATCTCGGCCTCATGGTCTGGGGCGGGCTCTATCTGCGCGATCCGCGCGTTCGCGCCCTCATTCCGTTCCGCGCATCGGATGATTAAACAAATACAGTGATCTGACCGCCGGAAACCGGCGGTCAGAAAGCCGTTACTAGCGGGTAGAACGCAGCGACAACTGCGTTGCACCGGCAGCAACGTTAAGGCCCTGGGTCGCTTCGGCGCTGAAAGGTTGCAGGCCAAAATTCTTCGACGTTCCGCCAACAAGTGCATTAGCGCCCAATCCAACGCCGATGGAGGCACCAGCCGTCACACCAACGTAATTGCCCGCAAGGGCACCGTCGCCTGCCCGGTTACCGGCGGCTGTGTAAACAATCCACTGCAGGTAGGATTTCTTGGTGATGCCGATATCCACCCCCAGCTTGCCGATACGCCCGGTATATTTATCAACAGAGCCATTGGTCCGCGTGAACTTGCATTGCACCGCCTTACTTGAACCAATGAGCATTCCGACGCCGCCATCAACCGCGCAGGACAGAGTACCGAGACGCGTCTTGGGGCCGCTCGCGGTGTGAGCCTGCTGTTTGGTCTTGTGATGAGGCGCTGCGTAAGCAGTTGCGCCAAAAGCCATCGAAATGGCAGCGGCCATCAGAATCAGTTTTTTCATGATATGTCCTTGTTTCGTTACGGCCCGGCTCTTTGAAATTGCCGTCGAAGCCTGCAAAGAAACGTGTGCCGACTTGAATGGTTCCGGAAAGTCAATTCATAGGGCGGTCGGCTACGAAATCCAGAAAGGCCCGCAGAGCAGGAGCCATCTGACGGCGGCTTGGATAATAAAGATAGAATCCGGGGAATGTTGGCGTCCACTCCTGCAACAGTTGGACCAGTTTGCCGCTGGCGACCAGATCCCTGATATCATGAGCGAAGAGATAGCCAATACCCACCCCGTCGGCGACAATGCGAGGTGTCATTCCGGGCTCGTTCACCATCAACGGGCCATTGACGGCAATCTGTAATTTCTCATCGCCGCGCTCGAACTCCCAGCGATACAGGCTGCCATCCGTGGGCCAGCGATAATTCAGACACCGGTGCTGCAAGAGATCGCGCGGCGTCAGCGGCGTTCCGAACCGCTCCAGATACTCAGGCGTTGCTACAACCATCATTTCCAGATCAGCGCTCAATCTAACCGCTATCATGTCCATCTCCAGTTTCTCGCCGAGCCTGACGCCCGCATCAAAACCTTCTGCAACGATATCCACCAGACGTTCATCAACCACAATATCCATGACAATGCCGGGAAATGCCTCAAGGAACGGGCCAACCAACGGCGCAAGATAGTGGATGGCGGCCAGACGCATTGTGTTGATCCGCAATGTACCTGAGGGAACATCTTTTGCAGCCACCAGTTCCGCAACGGCTGTATCGAGCGCTGTCAGTGCAGGAAGAAGTCGTATCAAGAATTTCTCGCCGGCTTCACTCGGCCGGACGCTGCGCGTTGTTCTATGCAGCAAACGGATGCCGAGACGTTCCTCCATGTTGCGGATTGTCTGGCTGAGGGCAGAGGCCGATACACCAAGATGGGCAGCGGCGCGCGCAAAACTGCCGTGCTCGACGATGGCTGCGAACGCCCGCAATTCAGCATGCTCATTTCCACGCATTATACCACCTTTCCTAAACAACCCCTTCAGAAATTACCGCATTCTACGTTTCATTACGAAGTGAGATTGTACAATCTAGCTCTTCAATCTTTAAAAGGTGGATCATGGGTCGATTTTCGGGAAAGCGAATTCTCATCACGGGCGGCACCAGCGGCATGGGACTTGCCGGTGCCAGGCGCATTGTAGCGGAAGGCGGTCAGGTGATTGTCACCGGCATGAGCAAGGAACATCTCGACGAAACAAAGCAGGCGCTGCCGGGGGCGCTGATTTTGCGCAATGACGCCGGTGACCCTGTTGCTGCCGATGCGCTTGCTGAAAAGGTGCGTGAATTGGGAAGCCTCGACGGGCTTTGGCTCAATGCAGGTTATGCCGCAGTGGCAGCAATCGAGGACATTGACGCTGCGTTCTTCGATCGCATGATGAATGCCAATGTGCGCGGTCCGGTGCTTCAGCTTGCCAAACTTTCCAGTTATTTGAACAAAGGCGCCTCTGTTGTTCTGACCTCGTCAACTGCGACTTATGAGGCCGCGCCAATTGCCAGCACTTACGCGGCCACCAAGGGGGCGATGATTGCCATGGCGCGCTCCTGGGCTTCTGCCCTTGGCGAAAGACAGATACGCGTTAATGTGCTTGTTCCCGGACCGATCGAAACCAATTTCCGCAATTTCATGCCTGATGATTTCCGCAGGAAATTTGAGGCGGATGTGGTCGGACATCTGGCGCTTGCCCGTGTCGGAACAGCCGAAGAAGCCGCTGCGGTCGCGCTGTTTCTGTTGTCAGACGATGCATCCTATGTGACCGGCAGCCAATATGCCGTTGATGGCGGTCTGATCATGCAATGAGCGACGATTGAAGCTCTGGCTGTTGGATACGTAAGGCACCAATGAAAGCGACTTATAAGCCGTTATCACACCTTGTCAGCCAAATCTTGAAAGTCGGAACGGCGCGAGCCTTTCCTCGGGCTTGTCTGACAGGATTTCTCGGGACAGGAGCAAGCCAACGGCGGGAGCAAGTGTAACGCCAGAATGCATGACGGCAACAGAAAGCCCTTCATGGGGTTCAGCCTTGCCGATGATTGGAAACCCGTCTTTTGGGGTTGGCCGATAGCCGACCGTAAAAAAATCCAGCGCCAGATCATCAACGCCCTTCAGCATTGTTCTCAGTTTGGTAAAGAGCCGGTCCGCCGCTGCCTGCTGGTCTTCGCCGGGGTCACGTCCACCGAAATCGGCACCCGCAATGATCCGGCCTTCCGCCGTCTGCCGCATATGCAGTTCCGGCGCGAGGACGAGGCCATTCAGCCGTTTTTCCGTGGGTCTGGAATGCACGATCAGCCCCGGCGGCGTCTCGATGGGGAGCGTAACGCCCGCTGTTTTTGCCAGCACAGCCGCCCCTGCTCCCGCTGCAAGCACCACATGATCGGCTTGCAATGCGCCAAATGTTGTGGCGACCCCGGTAATTCTGTTGCCTTCCTGTAGTAGCCCTTGGGCATTTGCTCCATAAAGCAATCGCGCTCCACGCGCCTGCGCGCCCGCCAACATGCGTTGAGCAGCCGCGACAGGTTCGACCACCCCTTCTTCAGCAATGCGCAGCGCAATGTCGGGCACCTGAGAAAGATAAGGCTCCAGTGCTGCAACATCGTCGCGATTGATGCGCCTGATACCATACCCCCAACGTCCATACTGCGTCGTATAGGTTTCCATGTCCTCGAGCGACATATCCCAGCAAATACTGCCGCACCAATTGACCCCAATATCAGGCAATTCTTTTGCCAGACGTTGCCATCCCTCCATCGCATAACGACGAAAACGGAAATAGAATTCAGGATTACCCCAGCTGGCATTGATCCACGCGAATGAAGCAGGCGTGGCCACACCGCCACTTTTCTCAGCGACAACTGTTACGGCGACACCCTGCCGCGCCAGATGCCAAGCAATGGAGGCGCCGATAATTCCAGCACCGACCACAACTACATTCTTTGGTTTTGCCACGCGTTTGCTTCTTTCACTAAGACCGGGAATCTGCCTGCGCCTTGTTGGACGACGCTATCATTTCCGGATGATGCCACTGAAGACTCACAGAAATTTGTGACCAGACTAATCCGGTGGTAGATGTAACACCATGCTGAAAGGACAGTTCAAGATATTGCGGTGTGAAGTTGCAGGCGTTGATGCCGTTGCGGCTATAACGAAGCATAGTTTTCCGCGCCACACGCATGAGCAGTATGGCATTGGTGTCATCCATCAGGGTGCGCAGAAATCCCATAGCGGCCGCGGCATGGTGGAGGCCAGTTCTGGCGATGTAATCACCGTCAATCCCGGTGAGGTGCATGATGGAGCACCCATAGGTGATGCCGGACGCGCATGGAAGATGCTCTACTTCGACCCGCATGTGATTAACAATGCGGCTAAGGAGATGAACGAGGCTCGCGTGAAACCGGACGAATTCCCCCGACCAGTCATCGGCAACACTTACCTTGCAATTGCATTCGAACGGCTTTTTGCTGCCATGACCAATGAACATCCCATCGCATCCGCCCTGCTGCGCGAAGAACTCCTGCTGAATTTATTGGCTGGCGTATTTCGCGAAGCGGATAATCCAGTCCAGCAGCAGACAATACCCAAAGCCATTCGCCGTGCCCGGAATATGATCGATGATCAGCCTGATCTCGCGTTGACTTTGGCCGACCTGGCCAAAGAAGCTGGTTTAAGCCGCTTTCAGGTGCTGCGTGGCTTTACCCGCGCTACCGGCCTCACGCCCCACGCTTATCTGATGCAGCGCCGGATTGATCTTGCCCGCCGGATGATTGCAGGGGGATCGACGCTCGCGCAAGCCGCCATTGCCAGCGGCTTTGCCGACCAGAGCCATATGACGCGAACTTTCGTGCGCAAATACGGTATATCGCCCGGTGCCTATGCCGCGGCGATGATCTGATCTATTTCGCAATCTGCAATTTCGTTCAATACGAACCACACCCAATCGGATTTTGTGCGCCTTCCCGCTATGGAGAAGGACGGCACATGTCAAAGCAGGTTCAAGGTTATGTTTTTCTGACACTGGCTATGGTGCTGGTCGGGAGCACAGTGATTGCCAGCAAGATCATCGCGGTGGGATTACCACCATTCACAGCGACAGCGCTTCGGTTTGCGATTGCCTTTCCCGTGTTCCTGATACTCATGCGAGTAACCAGAACGGGTTGGCCGAAACTTGACCGGAGGGCCTGGATACTTCTTGTACTGCAGGCAGGTGCGGGCAGCGTTGGCTACACAACCCTCTTGATATCAGGGCTGAAACTGACATCGGCAACGGATGCCGGTGTGATTATCGGGACATTGCCCGTTGTATCAGCCGCCATTGCCATTCTCATTCTGGGTGAACGGCCACATCGCTTTACCCTCATAGCCATTGTACTGGCCACGGCGGGTGTGGTTTCCATCGCCTTTCGACCGGGAGAAAACGGAATGCATTCGCTTGTTGGTAATGCCCTGATCTTTGCCGCCGTTATCTGCGAGGGTCTGTTTATCCTGCTCAACAAACGCCTCAGGACACCCATTCCACCATTGGCCCTCTCGACCCTGATGACCGGTCTTGGACTGGCTGTGGCCGTCGTGCCAGCTGTCTTCGAGACGCCGTTGGCGGGCGGGATGAGCACTGCTTCATTTTGGGCGGTGATCTATTATGCCATCGTCCCGACGGTGGGCGGCTTTCTTCTCTGGTATGCAGGCGCCGCGCGGGTCAGCGGTGCCGAAGCCTCGCTCTTTACCGCCGTGGCACCTGTCTCGGCTGTACTTTTCGCCGTTATATTGCTCGCAGAGCCCGTCAGCCGAAACCAGATCATCGGTATTGCCTGCGTGCTTCTGGCGGTTATGGGCCTCGGCCTGCAATCCTTGAAAGCCGTCAAATCCGTTTGAGCGCGGCGACCTGATCTGATGTGAGTGGACGGATTCGATGGCCATGCAGAAGCAGGAAAAGCTTGGCCGTCTCTTCCAGTTCCTCAATAGCATATTGCGCATCCTGTAGCGTCTTTCCCGCTACAACCGGTCCGTGGTTGGCGAGAAGAACCGCATGGTGCTTTTTGGCTCGTTCGCTTACGGCAAGGGCCAATGCCTCATCGCCGGGTGGATAGTAGGGAACAAGAGGCAGGGCACCCACACGCATGACGTAATAGGCAGTCAGGGGTGGCAATACGTCGTTCGGATTAAGGTGAGCAAGGATGCTGACCGCCACCGAATGGGTGGAGTGAAGATGCACCACCGCATTGGCCTGTGCCTGTTCGCAATACATGCAACGATGCAGGAAGGCTTCCTTCGTTGGCTTATCACCATCGACATGCACGCCTGCGGCGGTGAAGCGGGAGAGCCGCGCGGGATCAAGTATGCCCAGCGAAACATTGGTGGGTGTCATCAGCAATTCGCCGTTCGAAAGCCGAGCACTGATATTGCCTGTTGAACCCGATGTAAGACCACGATTGAACAGAGACGCACCAACCGAAACGATCTCATCGCGCAGTCTGGTCTGTTCTGACAGGATCGCGGTCATGCGGTCGCTCCTTCTATGATGTCATAGCCGGTATTGATAATGGTCTTTTCCGCCGGACGTTCGCGGCTTTCCAGAAGTTTCTCCGCTGCAGTTTTGCCGATCAGAAAGCGCTTGGAAAGGATCGTCGACAACGGCATCGGCATGGCTTGCCCGATATCCAGGCCGTTGAAGCCGAAAATGCCCAGTTGCTCCTTCGGCGTGATACCCGCATGGATGCAATGGAAGATGCCGCCCATCGCCATGTCGTCATTTGGAAACACAACCACATCAAGACCGGCTGCCTTGCGCAGAATTGTTTCCAGCAGATGACGGCCAGCCATGGTCGAGCTTGGTCCAAGAACACGCTCTTCGGCAATTAACAATAGACCGGCGTCTTTCAGCGCTGCTCGCAGGCCGTCGTAACGGGCGCGGGCGCGGTCATCCCCGGCAATGGTGTGACCCACATAGCCAAAGCGCCTGTAACCACGTTGTACCAGATGCTTTCCGGTGTCATAGCCTGCCTGCCAATGCGACATGCCCACGGCAATATCGACCGGATCGCCGTCGATATCCATAAGTTCGGCTACACGGAAACGTCCATGCTCCAGATGCCGCCGCGCTGTCGCGGTGTGGTGCAGACCCGCAAGGATCACCGCCGCCGGTTGCCACGCCAGAAAGGAAAGAAGAATGCGCTCTTCGATCATCGGGTCATAATCGGTAACACCAATGACCGGCTGAAATGCCGTCTCGGTCAGAGCCGTGTGAATGCCGCGCAGCACATCGGGAAACACAATGTTGGACAGCGAAGGCAGTAGCACACTCATCAGAGTGGATGCTGACGAGGCAAGGCTGCCTGCAGCGCGGTTCGGGATATAGCCAAGTTCGGCAATGGCAGCGAGAACCCTGGCTCGGGTTGCATCGGCGATAGGCCCCTTGCTGCGCACCACCCGCGAGGCGGTGATGTCGCTGACACCTGCAAGTCGCGCCACATCCGCCAATGTCGGTGTGTCGGGGTTCCGGTGCGCGTTGCGTTTGCGTGGCATATCATGATCCCGGTGGGATTGTGCAGAATAATGATAGCGCTACCATAAATCACTTGATGAACGCTAGTGAGTGTGCAAAAGTTTATGTTAGCGCTGTCATAAGCCCATCAAAGGGGCAGGCGAATGAACCTATCGGGAGGATAGTTCTTGAGTTCAGCAGCAAGGATTGCAGTGATAGGTCTTGGCTCGATGGGCCTTGGCATGGCGCGCTCGGCGCTGCGTGCCGGACATATTGTTGTCGGTTGCGATGTCAATCCGGCTTCCTTGCAGACGCTTGCCGCCGCTGGCGGTAAAATCGCCGCAACACCCGCACTTGCAGCAGTGGATGCCCATATTGTTGCGGTGGTTGTCGTCAATGCAGAGCAGACAAAAACTGTCCTGTTCGGAGAAAACGGCGCAATCCATGCGTTGAAACCGGGCAGCGTCATCATATCATCCGCAACGCTTTCCCCCACGGACGCCAAGGATTTTGCTGCCCGCGCAGCCGAACATCAGGTGCTTTATCTCGACGCGCCCATCAGCGGCGGTGCGGCAAAGGCCGGTGATGGTCGTCTGACTGTCATGGCCTCAGGTTCTGCTGATGCGTTCCAGGCCGCCCGCCCTGCCCTCGACGCCATGGCCGAGACTGTCTACGAACTTGGCAATGAGGCCGGGATTGGCTCTTCCTTCAAGATCGTCAACCAGTTGCTTGCCGGTGTGCATATTGCGGCTGCCTGCGAGGCGATTACCTTTGCCAAGCGGCTCGATCTCGACATCAGCAAGGTGTTCGAGGTGATCTCGAAATCCGCAGGAAATTCCTGGATGTTCGAGAACCGCATTCCGCATGTGCTCGCCGGTGATTATTCACCAAAAAGCGCTGTCGATATTTTCACCAAGGATTTGGGTATTGTCTCGGATATCGGCCGCCAGCAAAAGTTTCCCCTGCCGGTGGCAAGCGCGGCTCTCCAATTATTCCTGATGACTTCGGCGTCGGGTATGGGGCGGGATGATGATGCATCTGTGGCACGGCTTTATGCCAACATTACCGGACTGGAGCTTCCGGCTCCAGCACCCGAACAGACTGAAGTCACTGCTGTTTGAACAATGAGGGCTGAAGCCCGCACGACAAAGAGGTTGATTGCATATGCATGTACTGGTCATTGGCGCTGCTGGCATGGTGGGCCGCAAACTGCTTGATAGAATTGCGGCTGAAGATGGCATCCTTGGCGGTGGTATTGACAAGCTGACACTCGTCGATGTGATCGAACCGGCAGCACCCGCCGTACTGGCAGGTATTTCCACATCCAGAGCCGCTGACCTTTCTGATCCGGGTGTCGCGGAACAGCTGATCGCCAGCCGTCCTGATCTGATCTTCCACCTTGCCGCTATTGTTTCCGGCGAAGCGGAAGCGGATTTCGAAAAGGGCTACAAGGTCAATCTGGATGGCACGCGCTCACTATTCGAGGCAATCCGGCTGGAGAGCGCCAAGGCAACCTATCGTCCGCGTGTGATTTTTGCCTCGTCGATCGCCGTGTTTGGCACGCCGTTTCCCGATAAGATCGGCGATGAATTCTTCACCACGCCGCTCACTAGCTATGGCACGCAGAAGGCGATTTCCGAACTGCTCCTGTCGGATTACAGCCGCCGCGGCTTTTTCGATGGTATCGGCATCCGCCTGCCTACCATCTGTATTCGCCCCGGCAAGCCCAACAAGGCCGCCTCCGGTTTCTTCTCCAACATTCTGCGCGAGCCACTGGCGGGACAAGAGGCAATTCTGCCCGTAGACGAGAACGTGCGGCACTGGTTCGCCAGCCCGCGCTCGGCTGTCGGTTTCTTTGTGCATGCGGCGACGCTCGATCTGGAAAAGGTCGGGCCGCGCCGCAACCTTTCCATGCCCGGCCTTTCGGCTCTCGTCGGTGAAGAGATTGCTGCCCTAAAGCGTGTGGCAGGCGAAAAGGCTGTCAAACTGATCCGGCACGAACCTGATCCCACGATCCAGAAGATTGTTGCGGGGTGGGCGACAGATTTCGACACACGGCGCGCGGCAGCACTCGGCTTCAAGGCAGAGACAGTTTTTGACGACATCATCAAGGCGCATATTGAAGACGAACTGGGCGGAAACATATGACCAATTATCAGGAATCGGGCAAAGGCAAGATCGCGCTCGTCACCGGAGGCGGTACGGGCGTTGGCAAGGCGATTTCAACAGCGCTGCTCGCTGTTGGCTGGACCGTTGTCATTACCGGTCGGCGCAAAGAGGTGCTTGATGAGGCGGCAAAGACGCTGACAAGCGAAACCAAGGGCGCGGTTAAAACCATCGCCGCCGATGTCAGCGACCCCAATTCCGTGGCTGCGCTGTTCGACGCTATCAAGACCGATTTTGGACGGCTAGATCTGCTGATTAACAATGCTGGTATCAATGTGCCGAATGTTGCCATGGAAGAGGTGACGTTCGAACAGTGGAACGCCATTCTGGGCGCCAATCTGACAGGCGCGTTCCTGTGTACACAACAGGCATTGAAACTGATGAAGGCGCAGACACCGCGCGGCGGGCGCATCATCAATAATGGTTCGATTTCCGCGACGACACCACGCCCGAATTCAGCACCCTACACAGCAACGAAGCACGCCATAACCGGCCTGACCAAATCCACAGCACTGGATGGGCGACCCTTCGACATTGCCTGCGGCCAGATCGACATCGGCAATGCCACCACCGAAATGACATCGCGAATGGCCGGCGGTGTTATGCAGGCCAATGGCGAAACCGCGAGCGAACCGACGATACCTGCGCATTATATCGGCGATGCTGTTGTCTACATGGCAGGTCTGCCGCTGGAAGCCAACGTGCTGTCGCTAACGGTCATGGCAACAAAAATGCCGCTGGTCGGGCGTGGATAGCAATTCAAGGCGGCGTTTTGGGAGAAGCACCGTTCGATAAAACAATAGGGAGGAACTGGCATGGCATCAGTCGAATTCGCCAATGTAAGAAAATCATTCGGGACGCATCCGGTTATCAAGGGCGTTGATATCGAGATCGCCGATGGCGAGTTCGTCATTCTGGTTGGGCCATCGGGCTGCGGCAAGTCCACGCTTCTGCGCATGCTGGCGGGGCTTGAGAACATTTCCGCCGGTGAAATCCGTATCGGCGGCCAGGTGGTCAATGGTCTTGCACCGAAAGAGCGTGACATTGCCATGGTGTTCCAGAATTATGCGCTCTATCCGCACATGACCGTTGCCGACAATATGGCCTTCTCGTTGACACTAAAGGGTGCTTCCAAAGCCGAGATCGACAAGCGTGTAAAACCGGCGGCGGAGATACTGGGACTTACTCATCTGCTCGACCGCTTCCCCCGGCAGTTATCCGGCGGTCAGCGCCAGCGCGTTGCCATGGGCCGCGCCATTGTGCGCGATCCGCAAGTGTTCCTGTTTGACGAACCGCTCTCCAACCTCGATGCGAAATTGCGTGTCGCCATGCGGGCTGAGATCAAGGAACTGCACCAGCGGCTAAAAACCACCACTGTGTATGTGACTCACGATCAGATCGAAGCCATGACCATGGCTGACAAGATCGTCGTCATGCATGACGGGATTGTCGAACAGATCGGCGCACCGCTGGAACTCTATGACCAGCCGGCCAATCTGTTTGTCGCCAGCTTCATCGGCTCGCCCGCCATGAACATGATCAAGGGTACGCTCGATCAGGACAGTAATTTGAAGTTCAAAACCAATAATGGCATCGAGCTACCCGTTGCAAAGGCGCCGGAGAGCGCGAAAGGGCGTGCGCTGATCTATGGCCTGCGGCCCGAGCACATGACAATTGCTGCTGGCGGCATTCCGGCCGAAGTTGTGGTCATTGAGCCGACGGGTTCTGAAACGCAAATGATCATGCGGGTTGGCGGCGATCTGGTTACCGGTGTGTTCCACCAGCGCATCAATGCCAAGCCCGGTGAAACCGTCGGCCTGTCGATCCATGCGGAGGCCACATATCTTTTCGACGCAGAGACCGGCAAGCGGCTGGTCTGAAGTTTACCAAACGGCACCTGCCAATCGGGGAGCAGTGCCAGTCATAAAGCCCCCGAAAAGCATGAGCCGGAAGCGGGAGACGTTCCGGACATGCCTGTGAAACCCAAAGGAGGAGCATCCATGACCATCAACAGACGACATCTTCTCGGCGCTTCTGCCGGACTAGTGGCCGCAGCCGGATTGAACCGGTTCGGTCTTACCCCTGCCTTTGCGCAGGCTGCTCCCACTTACAAACCCGAAGCCGGTGCTAAACTGCGTCTGCTCCGCTGGGTACCGTTTGTACCTGCCGAAGAAGCTGCCTGGCTTGCCAATACCAAGAAATTTTCCGACGCCACCGGCGTTGAGGTGCGCATCGATAAGGAAAGCTGGGAGGACGTACGGCCGAAAGCGGCTGTTGCTGCCAATGTCGGCTCCGGCCCTGATATGGTGATGAGCTGGTTCGACGACCCGCATCAATATCCAGATAAGCTTGTCGATGTGACCGAACTTGGCACCTATCTCGGCGGCGCGCATGGCGGCTGGTATCCCGGCCTTGAGGGCTATGCCAAGCGCGACGGCAAATTCATTGCCCTGCCGCTTTGCGCTATCGGCAATGCCATCGTCTATCGCGATAGCCACATGAAGGCAGCTGGCTTCAGCGAATTCCCCAAGGATACGGCAGGCTTCCTTGAGCTATGCAAGGCTTTGCATGCCAAGGGTACACCGGCAGGTTTCCCGCACGGCAAGGCTGTGGGTGATGGCAACAATTATGCGCATTGGCTGCTCTGGAGCCATGGCGGCAAGATGGTCGACGAGAGTGGCAAGGTTGTCATCAACAGCCCTGAAACGCTCGCTTCGGTCAAATATGCACAGGAACTCTACAAGACGTTCATTCCCGGCACGGAAAGCTGGCAGGACGTCAACAACAACCGCGCTTTCCTCGCCGGTCAGGTCTCGCTGACCGCTAATGGCGTGTCTGTCTATTATGCGGCGAAGAAAGATCCATCAATGGCGGCGATTGCCGAGGATATGCGCTCGGTTAACCTGCCCATCGGACCTATCGGCCAATCGGTCGAGCTGCATCAGGCGTCGACGCTCTCCATCTTCAAACACACGAAGTTCCCGGAAGCGGCCAAGGCCTATCTGCAGTTCATGTATCAGGCTGACAATATGAATGCGTGGATCGAGGGTGCCAGCGCCTATTGCTGCCAGCCGTTGAAGGAATTTGCTGCCAATCCCGTCTGGAAATCCAACCCCATCCATGAAGCCTACGCCAAGGCTTCGGGAAGCCTGCGGCCAAACGGCTATGCCGGACCGCTCGGAACAGCCTCAGCAGGTGTGATGGCCGACTATGTACTTGTTGACATGTATGCCACCGCCGTGACGGCTCAGATGACGCCTGAGGACGCCATCGCACAAGCCGAGAAACGTGCCAACCGTTACTACAACGTTTAGCTAGAGGTGGAGACCGGCAGGATGATGATCACAGGATTTAACGTGAAGGGGGGAGTTTCTCACCCCCCTCTGCCCTGTCGGGCATCTCCCCCACAAGGGGGGAGATCACATTGGCATAAACGCCTTTGCACAACCGCAAACCTTTCAAGTTTCGCAAAGGCGATACTGAAGGCTGATCTCCCCCCTTGTGGGGGAGATGTCCGACAGGACAGAGGGAGGTGCTCTTCATGACGGCGACAACCAAACCACCTTCGGCGCTTGTCGCCCTTACCCGGAACAATACCTTTCTTGGTTTCATGTTCCTCCTGCCGGCTGCCGTCTTCCTGTTGTGCTTTTTGACCTACCCACTCGGGCTTGGTGTCTGGCTTGGTTTCACCGATGCCAAGATCGGGCGGGACGGCGTCTTCATCGGCCTTGAAAACTATCAGGCATTGGCCAGCGATTCCGTTTTCTGGATGGCAGTCTATAACACTGTTCTCTACACCTTCATCGCCTCGGTCTTGAAATTTGGGCTGGGCTTATGGCTGGCGCTGATCCTCAATGAGAACCTGCCATTCAAATCATTCTTTCGTGCCATTATTCTTCTGCCCTGGGTTGTTCCGACCGTGCTATCGGCGCTCGCCTTCTGGTGGATCTACGATGCGCAGTTTTCGATCCTTTCCTGGTCGCTGATCAAACTCGGCCTGATCGACACGCCCATCAATTTCCTCGGTGATCCCAACAATGCACGTGCCTCGGTGATTGCCGCCAATGTCTGGCGCGGCATCCCCTTCGTCGCCATCTCGCTGCTTGCGGGCCTTCAGACCATACCGCAATCATTGCATGAGGCCGCCTCGCTTGATGGTGCAACCGGCTGGCAGCGTTTCCGCTTCATCACCTTGCCGATGCTCACCCCGATTATCGCCGTGGTGATGACTTTCTCGGTGCTCTTTACCTTCACCGATTTCCAGCTGATCTATGTGCTGACCAAGGGTGGGCCTGTTAATGCGACCCATCTCATGGCTACGCTTTCATTCCAGCGTGGTATTCCCGGCGGGCAGCTCGGCGAAGGCGCGGCAATTGCCGTTGCCATGATCCCGTTCCTCCTTGCCTCGATCCTGTTCTCGTTCTTCGGCCTTCAACGCCGGAAATGGCAACAGGGCGGACAGGATTGACAGGGGGAGAATGATCATGAGCATTTCCGAACAGACCAACACACAGACCCTGACCGATGATGCGCAGGGGATGAGTTATCTCAACCGGTTGCCGCGGCGCATTGTCGTGCTTTATTTGCCGCTGGCCGTCTTCATCATTGTCCTGCTCTTCCCATTCTATTGGATGGCAATTACGGCAGTGAAGCCGAATTCACAGCTGACCGACTATAACAATTACAGCCCATTCTGGGTGGTGGGTCCAACGCTCGACCATATCAAATATCTATTGTTCGAGACCTCCTATCCCGGCTGGCTGTGGAACACGCTGGTGGTGTCCGTCTGTGCCACTGCACTGTCGCTCGCAGCCTCGGTCTTTGCCGCCTATGCCATCGAGCGCATCCGTTTCAAGGGTTCGCGTTCCGTTGGACTTCTGATCTTCCTTGCCTATCTCGTGCCGCCTTCGATCCTATTCATTCCGCTCGCTGTGATCGTGTTCAAATTCGGTATCTATGACAGCAAGTTGGCGCTGATCTTTACCTACCCGACATTCCTCATTCCGTTCTGCACATGGCTGCTGATGGGGTACTTCCGTTCAATCCCGTTCGAACTGGAAGAAAGCGCGCTCGTCGATGGTGCATCGCGCTGGCAAATCCTCGTCAGGGTCATATTGCCGCTGGCAGTGCCTGGGCTGATCTCTGCGGGTATTTTCGCCTTCACTTTATCGTGGAATGAGTTCATCTATGCGCTGACCTTTATCCAGTCCTCGGAGAACAAGACTGTCCCGGTCGGTGTCCTGACGGAACTGGTACGAGGAGACGTTTTCGAGTGGGGTTCGCTGATGGCAGGTGCGCTGTTTGGCTCGCTGCCCGTCGTGATTCTCTACTCATTCTTTGTCGATTATTACGTGTCCTCAATGACCGGAGCGGTCAAAGAGTAGCTGGGGCTAAAGCCCTTCCAGGAGTATACTATGACGACCACCAAAACCCCGAAAAAGCTTCGCTCGCAGGAATGGTTCGACAATCCTGACAATCCGGGGATGACAGCGCTCTATCTTGAGCGCTATCTCAATTACGGCTTGACCCGCGAAGAATTGCAATCGGGCAAACCGATCATCGGGATCGCCCAGACCGGCTCTGATCTTTCTCCGTGCAACCGTCACCACATCGAGCTGGCGAAGCGGGTGCGCGACGGGATTATCGCTGCTGGCGGCATTCCCTTTGAGTTTCCGGTGCACCCCATTCAGGAAACCGGCAAACGCCCCGGCGCGGCGCTTGATCGCAACCTTGCCTATCTCGGACTGGTGGAAGTCCTCTTCGGTTATCCACTGGATGGCGTTGTACTGACGATCGGCTGTGACAAGACAACTCCTGCCATGCTGATGGGCGCTGCCACGGTCAATATTCCGGCCATCGCGCTGTCCGTCGGTCCAATGCTGAACGGCTGGCATCGCGGCGAGCGCACCGGCTCCGGTACCATCGTCTGGAAGTCGCGCGAAAAGCTGACATCAGGCGAAATCAACTATGACGAGTTCATGGATATCGTTGCATCCTCGGCTCCATCGGTCGGCTATTGCAACACCATGGGCACAGCAACCACGATGAATTCGCTGGCCGAGGCACTCGGTATGGAACTACCCGGTGGTGCGGCTATTCCTGCGCCTTACCGCGAGCGTGGCCAGATTTCCTATGATACCGGCAAACGCATCGTCGAGATGGTGCGCGAAGACCTGAAACCATCCGATATCATGACGCGCGAAGCCTTCGAAAACGCCATTGTCATCAATTCGGCCATTGGTGGCTCCACCAATGCGCCCATCCATCTCAATGCCATCGCCCGCCACCTCGATATCGCGCTTGACAATGATGACTGGCAGGCCATCGGCCATGACGTGCCGCTTTTGGTCAACCTGCAACCGGCCGGCGAATATCTGGGAGAAGATTACCACCGCGCGGGCGGCGTTCCTGCCGTGGTGGCGGAGCTGCTGAAAGCGAAACGACTGCCGCATCCAGCGGCACTCACAGTTAATGGCAAAAGCATCGGCACCAATTGCGAAGGGGTTGAAAACCTCAACACCGATGTCATCCGCCCCTTCGAAACACCTTTGAAGAAGAAGGCCGGTTTCATTAATCTCCGGGGCAACCTCTTCGATAGCGCCATTATGAAAACCAGCGTGATCTCGGAAGAATTCCGTGAGCGCTATCTTTCCGATCCTGATGATCCGGAAGCGTTTGAAGGCATTGCCGAAGTCTTCGAAGGTCCGGAAGATTATCATGCACGAATCGATGATCCGAAGCTTGGTCTTGACGAACACAGCATCCTGATCATGCGCGGCACCGGTCCAATTGGCTATCCCGGTGCGGCCGAGGTCGTCAACATGCAGCCTCCGGGTTATCTGCTCAAGAAGGGCATCCATGCCTTGCCGTGTCTTGGCGATGGCCGCCAGTCCGGTACATCAGGCTCGCCGTCCATTCTGAACGCATCACCGGAAGCTGCTGTCAATGGCGGTATGGCGCTGGTGCGTTCCGGCGACCACCTGCGCATCGATTTGAGGAAGGGCACAGCCAATATTCTCATCGACGATGAGGAGTTGCAGAAACGCAGGGATGATCTTCTGGCAGCAGGTGGCTTCAAATATCCGGCCAGCCAGACACCATGGCAGGAAATCCAGCGCAGCATGGTCGACCAACTGGCGCAGGGCATGGTGCTGAAACCTGCCGTCAAATACCAGCGCATTGCCCAGACCAAGGGATTGCCGCGCGACAACCACTGACGCCAGATATTCGGGAGGAACCATGGCGAATACTATCAGGCGCTATGAAGGGCGACACGCTGTTATCACCGGCGGCGCTTCCGGCATAGGCTACCGGACAGCAGAGCGGATCGTGTCGGAAGGTGGCACGGTCAGTCTCTGGGACATGGATGCAGCGCGGATCGAGGAAGCAAGGGCAAAGCTCGGCGCTACAGCCAGCGGCATCGCTCTTGACGTCTCCGATCCGGCTCAGGTGGAAAAGGCAGCACAGGATACGGCTGATGATTTCGGCAAGATCGATATTCTGATCTGCTCTGCCGGTATTACCGGACCCAATGCCAAGGTCGCGGATTATCCCATCGCCGAGTGGAAGCGGGTCTTTGACATCAACCTCAACGGGCTTTTCTACTGTAACCGCTTTGTCGTTCCGATCATGCAGAAGAACGGTTATGGGCGCATCGTCAATGTTGCGTCTATCGCAGGCAAGGAAGGCAACCCCAACGCCTCCGCTTACAGTGCATCAAAAGCTGCTGTTATCGGCCTGACGAAATCACTGGGCAAGGAGCTGGTGCATGATGGGATCACCGTCAACGCCATTACACCGGCGACGGTAGACACTCCCATCCTGCAGCAATTGAAGCCGGAATTCATCGACTACATGCTGTCGAAGATTCCAATGCAGCGCTTTGGCAAAGTCGAAGAGCTGGCATCGCTGATTACATGGATTGCCAGTGAAGAATGTTCATTCACCACAGGCGCCGTTTTCGATATTTCCGGTGGCCGCGCCACCTATTGACCACCTCCCAATCAGAAAGGTTATCCCATGAAACTCGTGCGTTATGGCCCTGCCGGTCATGAAAAGCCGGGGCTTGTCGACAAGGATGGCAAGGTCCGCGATCTCTCCGCTCACGTCAAGGATATTGCCGGTGAAGCGATCTCCCCTGAGGGTTTGAAGACGCTTGCGGGCATTGATCCAGCTTCGCTGCCAGAGGTTGCTGTAGAACGCTATGGCGCCTGCGTGGCGGGAACAGGAAAATTCATCTGCATCGGTCTCAACTATTCCGATCATGCGGCGGAAACCGGGGCGACCGTACCGCCGGAGCCTATTATTTTCATGAAGGCGACCTCGGCCATTGTCGGCCCGAATGATAATGTGGAGATACCGCGCGGCTCACTCAAGACTGACTGGGAAGTCGAACTTGGGGTCGTTATCGGCAAGCATGCCAAATATGTCAGTGAAGAAGAAGCGCTCGATCATGTGGCTGGCTATTGCCTTATCAACGACGTCTCGGAACGGGCCTTCCAGGCGGAACGTCAGGGCCAATGGACCAAGGGCAAGAGCAGCGACACGTTCGGCCCGACGGGTCCGTGGCTGGTCACCAAAGATGAAATTGCCGACCCGCAAAAACTGAAAATGTGGCTCGAGGTCAATGGTCACCGCTACCAGAATGGTTCGACCGAGACGATGGTCTACGGTGTCAAATACCTCGTTTCCTATTTGTCGCAATTCATGAGCCTGCATCCGGGTGATATCATCTCTACAGGTACACCACCCGGTGTCGGCCTCGGCCAGAAGCCCAATATCTTCCTGAAAGCCGGAGATGTCATGACACTGGGTATCGAAGGTCTGGGTGAGCAAAAGCAGACTGTTATTCAGGGTTGACCTGAAAACCAAGTGTGCGTGATTGTGGTTCGTGGTTCGTGGTTCGACAAGCTCACCATGAGGGAGAGTGTGGATGCAATGATCGTCGCAGCCAGTGCAGAATAAATCTCCCCTTCATCACCCCTCTCCCTCATGGCGAGCTTGTCGAACCACGAACCACATACAAAAACTACAACCACACACTTGACTGAGCTATAAGCGGCAAAGGGAGTTCCAAACAATGCCATCAACTACAAAAGCCCATCCGCCTCAAAAAGCCCCTGCGGGCGCCAGCAAGGTCCGCTACATCATTCTCGCCATGTGCTTCCTCGGCATTACGATGAATTATCTCGACCGCGCCAATCTGAGCGTGGCCTTGCCCTACATTGATGCCGAACTTAACCTCCAGCTGACCAATGCGGAGAAGGGTCTGATCCTCGGTGCCTTTTTCTGGGCCTATGATGGCATGATGCTGATCGCGGGTTGGTTCACCGATAAAGTTGGTTCACGCCGGTCATTCACCATTGCCGCTGTGTGGTGGTCGGCCTTCACGGCGCTTACCCCGCTTGCCACCAGTTTCTGGGGTTTCTTTGCCGTTCGCTTTGCCCTTGGTGCCGGTGAGGCTCCCGCCTATCCCAGCGCCACCAAGGCCGCATCACGCTGGTTCCCCAAAAGCGAGCGCGCCTTTGCCACTGCGGTTATCGACTCCGGTTCGCGTGTCGGCACCGTGCTTGCGCTGCCTATTGTGACCGGCATTATTGCCTTGGCGACCTGGCATTACTCCTTTGCGATCCTTGGCGCACTTGGTCTGGTCTGGGCGTTTTTCTGGTATGTGATGTATCGCGACCCCGCCGAACACACCGGTGCCAATGATCTTGAGCGCCAGTACATTACTGATAATGGCGGACGCACTGACGCGACCGATGATGCGGAGGCGGTGAAAATTCGCTGGGTTGACCTTTTCCGCTATCGCACTGTCTGGGGCATGATGATCGGCTTCTTCTGCCTGAACTTCGTTATTTACTTCTTCCTGACCTGGTTCCCGGACTATCTCAAAAATGCACGCGGCCTGAACCTCGCTGAGCTTGGTACATTCGGCATGATTCCAGGCCTGACAGCTGTTGTTGCCGCATGGAGCGCCGGTGCCTGGGCTGACAGGGCCATTCGCGGCGGCGCCGATGTGACAACTGTCCGCAAGATCGTCATGGTTGGCGGATTGTTCGGCGGTGCCGCCATCCTTCCAGCGGCACTGGTGTCATCGCTTTATATGGCTCTTATCTTCCTGGCGATTTCCTATAGCAGCCTCGCCGTTGCGGCCACTGCCATCTGGTCCCTGCCTGCCGATGTGGCACCCAGCTCGCATCATGTAGCGTCAATCGGAGGTATCCAGAACTTCGCTTCAAACATTGCCGGTATTATCAGCCCGTTCCTGTTTGGCGCATTGCTTGATCGCTTCCACGGCAACTATACGCCTTCCTTCGCCATGGCAGCAGTTATGGCGCTGGTTGGTGCGTTTACTTACGCATTCATTGTAGGGCGTGCAGAGCCTCTGCCGGTGCTTCCACCCCGGAAGTGAGGCGTTAAATCGATGGTGCGTGGTTCAATACGCGCACCATCGTCATTGCAAGCAGGCAATCAATAGTCTTTTTCGAAGAACACGCCGGCGCCCGAGTCGCCATCACTGCCGACAGAGCCCTTGGCTTTCAATTGCGGGGTTACATCAAGATTGATCGTGCCCTTCGTCTTGCCTGCCGCACCCGCTTCCACCCCGAGATAGACGTTATCACGGATATAGCGACCGGCTTTGACACCGGCATTGCCTTCGCTGTCGGTCACCACATCAAGATCGTCAAGGCCGGTGCTTTTGCGCAGACTGTCGATCAGGGACGAATTTGATCCGCCCGCCAACTCCGCAGCGGCTGCAGCCAATCGAGCAATCTGCAACGGCGACAGTTCCGTGATGGAGCGGTTGAAGATCAGGCGCGCGAGCACCTCGTCCTGAGGCAATTCCGGCTGTGAGGAAAAGGTAATCTTCAGATCGGAAACCCGGCCCTTGACGCCAACATTCACCGTAATGTCACTGCTTTGCGTGCTGGCAACAAAGTTAAGTTCCGGATCAAGATCGCCGACCAATGTAACCTGACCCTCGGTGAAAGTGATGCGCTGGCCCAGAATCTCCAAACGCCCGCGGATCATGTCAAAGCCACCAACGGGCTGGATATTGGTAGCGGGGCCTGTCAGGCGCACCGAACCGCCAAGTTCCGTATCGAGACCGCGACCGCGCACGAAAATCTTACTGGGCGCTGTCACATTGACGTCAAGTCTGACTACGCTCGGCCGTGCGGTGGATTTTGCGGTGGTCGGCTGATCGGCCTTGGCGCGTTTCAGCGTCTTGGCAACAGCCTTTGGCGTTTTCTTGTGCTTGACATCAATAACGGCAGACGAGCCGCCAAAGCTTTCGGGAACGCTGATTTCCGCACGATCGATGTTGATGTTACCTGCGATCAGTGGATCACGTGTCAATGAACCGTTGATACCGAGCGCCCCGGTTAACGTGGCGACGACCATATTGCCATCGGCATAGCGCGCCTTGTCGAGCTTGATCTGGATATTGGCAGGGAAATTGGCGGCTGCATCAGTGGAAATAGTGCCGGTTGCACTGACCGTGCCGCCTGTGGAAAGCCCGGCATTGAGTGTGCGGATCGTCACCGTCTGCCCTTCCATGCTGCCAAGCAGGGTGATGCGCTGCAGGCGCAGATTGGTCTCCGGGTCCACTATCTCAGCGCCATTGGCGGAGAACATGCCGCGGATCAACGGTTGCTGGAAACTGCCGGAAACAGATGCGGTTACATCAATATTGCCTTTGGCCTGTGTGCCGCGATCAGCAAGGAACCGGTTGGCAAGCGCCAGCGGAATATTACCGGTTACATTGATGCCAAGCCCGGAGCCGGATACCGGCACATTGCCGCTTGCGGAAACTGTCAGACCCTGCGGGCCATCGACCTTGGCAGAAGAAAGCGTCAGCACGTCATTGGCAAAGCGCCCGGCGGCTGCGAGTTGCAGCGGTGAAAGGCCAGCCTCCTGCAAGGGCTTGGCGGACAGGCCAGAACCCTTGAGGTCGAACTCGGCATTGGGCTTTTGCAGCGTGCCGGTGATGCGGCCACGACCGGTGACATTACCGGCCAGATTCTGATCCTTCACCACACCGTTAAGAGCGCGAAGCGGCAGATTGCCAAGCGTCAGATCAACAGCAAGTTGTCCTGGCGTCAGGGGCACAGAACCTTTCGCCGAAGCATCGAGCCCATTGGCCCCGGTCAGATGTGCATCGACATTGAGTTGATCGGTGGTCGACGTTCCCTTGGCGTCAAGATTGAGGCCATCAAGTCCGGCTTTTTTCAACATGGCAGCGGTGATGGCGCGGGCCTGCATATTGAAATTGACATCGGGCTTTTCGCGCGTGCCGCCGATTTTTGCAGTGCCGTTGATCTCGCCGCCCAAACCCAGATCGGGCTTGACCGTGTTGGCAATATCGAGAGGCAGCTTGTCAATGGCAACCGACAGATCAAGCGTTTCGGCCACGTCACCACGAACGGTCACCCTGCCCTTGCCAATATCGAGAATAATATCGCCAAAGGAAACGTTGCTGCCAGCAACATTGATCGCTGCTGGCTGCACCAGCCGGGCGGCAAGTGTCCCTTTGGTCAGATCCATATTGGCTAGCGACAGCAGGAAGCCCTTCTCGGTCGGTTCAAGCGAACCGCCAACAGACGTTTTCGCACCATTCTTCAACGCGGCATTCAGCTTGAAATCGGTGGTCTTACCTTCCTGCGTTGCCTGAGCATCCAGATTGGAAATCTCAATGCCAGCAGCTGAAACAGTGGTTGCCGTCACCGTGCCGTTGGCAGAGGGCACCTTGAAAATATTCTGTGCCGCCAGTGCTATCGCTGCCTTACCGACAACAACATTGCTTGCCTTCAGGCCATCAATGTCGCCCTTGATGTCGACATTCTGTTGCTCGTCATCATGGGTGAGCGCAATGGCGGCGTTGGCCTTGCCTGTTGCTTCCAGAAGGAATAGCGCGGCGGCTGTCGATACATCGCTGGAGGCGAGGGTCAGGTTGCCCTGAAGCAGGCCCTTCTTGTCCTGGGTGACGTCACCGCGCAGACGCGTTCCACCGGCAATGAACTGCACATTGCTGAGACGCTTTTCATCGTCGTGAAGCGCAAATTCCGTGGCAAGATCGGCACGTACACCGTCAAGGAAAGCGAGGCCCGATACCCTGCCATCAAGCGCATCCTTGAGGAGCAATCCATTGAACGAGAATGCGCCTTCGCTGAGCTTGCGTCCTGAAAGCTTGCCATCCGGCACGCCCGCATTGAAAGCCAGACCGATGATGCCGTCACTGCCACGCGCACTGCCTTTGACCTTCAGCGCACCACTGGCCTTCTCAGAAAGGAGTGCAAGATTGGTGAGGTCGAGACCGAAATCGAAATTGGCAGCGCCGGTTGCAAAAGTGCCATTGGCAGTAACGAGCGTTTGCGGGTTTTCAACCCGGAAATTCTTGGCACTGAGCCCCGCTTGCCCGCGGGCAAGACCGCCAGTGATGCGGGTTTCGCCTTCAAGCACACGGTCTGCGGATTCAATACCGAGCTTCATGCCGGTGGCATGACCATCCAGCATCAGATCAAAGCCGCCTGTCAGCGCTTCGACGGCACCGTTCGCTTTCAAATCCAGAGAGCCCGCGAGATCACGTCCGGCCAATTCCGAAAACGGCGCAATGCTCGACGCCTTGACCAGTATGTCACCGTGATAGATGAACTTGTCGATGGTTCCCGCAAGCGAGGTGCTGAACCCGTTGGCGGCGACCAGCGCCTGTTTGAGATTGACCGGCGTGCCGGCCTTCCAGTCGCCGTTTATCTTCAACTGGATCAACTCGCCCAGCGCCTTGGCAACATCGGCACGCTTTGCCGTGATGCCCGATATATCGCCGGTTACATCATAGGTCAGCGAGCGAGCTGCTGGATTATCGAGGTTTTCCGCCAACCCTTTGGCAACCAGATTGACCGATTTGGAAGCAAAACTATTGGTTGTCAGATTGGTCACGTCAACCGTGCTCGACCAGTCATTATTGGCACTCGTGCCAAAGGCAACCGCCAGCACAGCCTTGTCGACAGTCGTCTGACCACCCGCGACAGGCAGAATGACTTTCTTGCCTGTCGGATCAGCAATGGATGCGTCGACTTTCAGACGCCGCAGGAAACCATCATCGGTGGTATCGCCTGTCGCATCGACTGACAGGGCGGCGCTCTTGATATTCAAACGATCAAGCGACACACCGCCTGCATCACGCACGACACCATTGACCACAAGCGCAGTGTCGTTACCAAAGAAATCCCGGAAAAGCGGCGGCACCAGCATAGCGATCTGGCCATCGAGCGTGGTCTTGAAACCAAGTCCCTCACCCTGCCGGTTGATCTGTGTATTGCCTGTTAGCACGCGCTTGCCCGCAGCATCCAATGTCAATTGCAATGCGATATCGCTGAGCGGTCCCGAACCTTTGAATGACAGCGCGACCGGAGGTCTGCCCTCGATGTTGAGAAGGTTGGCAGCGATGCCGTTCGCCGGTTCATTGAGCGAAAGGTCGAGATCGATCTTCTGGGTTGCCTTGGCATAGGCGGCCTTGATGGCAAACTGGCCTCCCGGTCCGTCGAGGCGTTGTACCTTGAGGTTTGAATCCAGTGATCCGCCGTCAAGCGTGACATTACCCGCAAGCGAAATCTCGGATTTCAACCCGAAGATATTTTCGCCAAAGGCCATGCGCCCGATCTGCAAATCCTGCAGGATAACCGCCAGCGGCAATTCCGGCAGGCTGAAACCCTTGGTCTCTGGCGAAGGCAGGCTGTTGTCAGGCAATGGCTTGCGAATAACATCAATCCGCTCAGCACCAAGACTGTTGATATCAAGGCGGCCACGCAGCAACGCCAACCTGCTCCAGACAATCTTGGCATTGGTGATACGCAGCCAGATGCCCTCGCGATCGGCGATGGTGATACTGCCAATGCTCGCTTCTGACGACAGCACGCCCTGGATGTCTGAAATCACAATCTGCCGATTGGGAGTCGACAGCTGATTTTCGACGAAGCTGAGGAAATAGGATTTCTCCGCCTCGGCACTGTCCTGCGCCAAAGCCGGGGCTGCAAAAAGCAGAAGGAATATGACTGCGAAAATCCGGGTCAAAACGCCTGTCCTATACCAACGTAGAAAGCAAAACTGGGATCATCTGCCTGCCGATCAAGCGGCATCGCCACATCAAGGCGGATTGGGCCGAGACCCGTATTATAGCGGATGCCAGCACCAACGCCGACCCGCAATTGCTGGGCGAAATCCGGGAATGATTCCTCACCAACATAGCCCGCATCAACAAAGGCGACGGCACCGATCGTGTTCGTCAGCTTGGCGCGTGCTTCAACGGAACCTTCGACGAGTGATCGTCCGCCGATGACATAATTGTCGCCATTGCGCCGTGCATTCACACCGATGTTGCGATAGGCATAGCCGCGTACCGAACCGCCACCACCAGCGAAGAACAACTCATCCGAGRGCAACTCGGCAATCTCTGCGCCGACAATCGAGCCAAGTTTCAGACGGCTGGCCAGCACAAACCGGTCATCGGTGCCAAAACCGAAATAGGTACGACCTTCTGCTGTGAGCTTGGTAGCAAAGTTGCCATACTCGACTTCGTAAAATGGTGAGAGCAAGCCTTCAAGATAATAGCCGCGCGCCGGGTCGACCTTGCTGTTGCGGCTGTCATAGGTGAGACCACCGATCAGACCGACAGTCAGGAAATTACGCGTGCCGAAGTAATCATCCTTGAACTGCGATTTGGCAACATTGGCCGTGAGCTTGCCGGACAACTCATCAGAGAAAATCTGGGTGAAACCGGCATTAGCGGTAATGGATGTTTGCGTATAGGCGTCGAGCACCTTGCGCTCACCGATCAACGACGCGATGAAATCCGTATCGGGTGTGTAGACGCCGGGCTTTGTGAAGCTTGCACCGAGCAAATAACTGTATTCCGAGGGATCATAGGACTGGCTGCCAATACCGCCGATCTTGGCGTCAATGCGCAGGCGTTCCGCCCGGCCAAAAAGATTGCGCTGTAGCCAGTATGTCTCAAGCCCAACGCCATCAAGCGTCGAATAACTGCCACCGACGCCGAAGCGACGCAGCTTCTGCTCCTGCACCGCTACCGTGATCGGTAGCAAGCCATCTTTGCCAATGGCATCGCCTTCCTCAATCCGTGCCGAACGGAAGACCTCGAGGCGCGACAGGCGCTTCTTGGCCCTTTCGATCTCGTCGGGATCGTATTCCTGACCGGGTTGCAGACCAGTGATGAACGCGACGAACTCCGGGTCCATGCGCTCGGTGCCCTTGACCTGCACCGGGCCGAAACCAGCTTTCGCGCCGGGATCCGCATCAATGGTCGCATCAATCCGGTTGTTCTCGTGATCGGCCACTACCTCGCGGCTTACAATCTTCGCCTTGGGATGCCCCTGCTGGCGCCAGGCATCGACCACAAGGCGCTCGGCCTTGACGATGGCGGTGGAGCGGGCAATCTCACCAGCGATATAGCCTTCCTTTTCGGGGCTTTCGACAAAATCCTTTGGATCAAGCGTCGGTGGCGCCATGTTCTTGACGCGAGCAGATGCAAACAGAAACTGCGCACCGGGATCAACCGAGATAACCACCTTGGCAGGATCGGACAGCACAGCATCGGGCGGAATATCGCTGGCTTCCTTGCCGTCGACCTGAATGCTGATGGTTCCACCATAGCGGCCATCCGCATAAAGAGCGCCGAGAATGCGCCGGTAGTCGCCCCGCGCCTTGGCGAGCAGTCCCGCCGCGCCGGAGGCTGGTTTTTCCTTGTCGGCAAAAAGGCCTGACGCGCCTTCCACAAGCGTTTTGGTCTGATCATTTGTGGAGGCGGCGGTTTCAACCGTGTATTTCTGAGGATCGGCGATCACCGAATCGGCATCATCTTCCTTTTTGGCACCCCAGAGATGAACGCCGAAAAGATCAAAGGCCTGGGCAGGCGAGACAAAAGCCGTAAGGGCCAGCAATGCGGCACCGAAACAACTGGCCTGTGGGCGCTTGAAGTCCATCAACCAGCAAATTCCCTACACATTAAAACACAAAGACACACTGCAGGAAACGCGCGCACGCCGCCTGCAATTGCTAAAATTCGCCCTTCGAGCTTAAGAAAACGATAACATGTTGGGAAAAGCGGGCCAACCCGCAATGGCGCCCGATGGGCCATGCAACCCAGCATTAGTGGCTATATGGCCACAAAACCGCGATACAAGCAGGATTGGCCCTGCAATCACTTTTTATGTGGTGCGTGCAATAGTTTGCCCAATACCTCTGCTGATAAAAATATTCATGTTTCATCCCATTCGCGCGCACTTGATATTGAGTGCACATTGCGCACTATTTATTGACAAAGTGCATGCAATGCACTATTTTATCGAAAGATATTTTGAATGCCGACCATCGCCAGAATCGGAAATATCAAAATTCAAATTTATGCCGAAGATCATAACCCGCCCCACTTTCACGTCATCACACCTGATCGTGAGGCTATCGTTGCCTTGGCGGATCTATCAATTTTGCAAGGTTCGCTTCGCAATGGCGATTACCGGGTTGTACGTGAATGGGCATTCCAGCACAGGAGATTCCTTGAAGATGAATGGAACAGCAGTAATGGATGATGATATTATATCTGTTGGCGCGCCTCTACCTCGTATTGACGAAGCAATTGCTCTCAATGAGCGAAAGGTTCAAATCAGGTGGCGGACCGGCGAAACGCAGATTATCGACACAATGCCCGCCCTCGCAAGCAAACGCATTTTCATTACCCTGCGAACGAATGATGCCCTCTTCTTAACACTCAAAGTCAACGAAGATGGAAATGCGATCGAATGGGAGGATGGCGCAGAACTCTCCGCTATATGGCTTGAGCGCCTCGCCCCGGCCATGTTCGACAATGGTCAGTTCAGAGAGGCCATGGATGAGCTTGGCATGAGCCTTGATGGCATGGCGGCGGCGCTGGAAATCTCGCGTCGCCTCATTGCAGATTTCCGCAAGGACAAGCCTATCCCCCGGCACATCGCACTCGCCACGCGCTATCTCGTCGAGCACAATAGAAAGAGCGCCTGAAATGACAGGCACCCTTTGAAATATCACTCTGCAGCGGCGAGCCAGCCGGTCTGCGGCTTGGTATCAACCGGTATCGCGGCACTGATATGATCAGCAACGATTTCCGCCGTAGCAGCCGAGAGGGTCCAGCCCAGATGACCATGGCCGGTGTTGTAGAATACACCCGGACGCTTGCCCGCACCAACGCGCGGCAGCATGTTCGGCATCATTGGACGCAAACCGGCCCATGGCACGACATTTGACGTATCCATGCCCGGGAAGAGATCACGGCTCCAATCAACCAACGGTTTAACGCGATCATGACGGATGTCACGGTTTTCGCCATTATATTCGGCAGTACCGGCGACGCGCAGGCGGCCCGCGCCAAGACGGCTGGTGACAATCTTTGCATCATCATCCAACAGGCTGACCCATGGCGCTGACTTCTGGCTTTCGGCATCGTCAAGATTGACGGTGATCGAGTAGCCCTTGACCGGATAGATGTTGACGCGGTCGCCCAATTGGGCAGCAAACTTGCGGCTGGCAATGCCGGCGCAGATAACGATCGCGTCAAAGCGCTCGGTCTCGGTTTCCGCATTGGCAATCGACGCCTTGCCCCATTCGACCACAACGCCGTCGGTGCCATGCTTCAACGCCGAGACATCGGCATCGCCTATAAAGCGAACACCGTGGCGGATGGCAGCGGCAGCAAGACCACGGGTGAACTTGTGGATATCGCCTGTAGAATCAGACGGCGTAAAGAAGCCGCCATGGAAAGAGCCATTCAGCGCAGGTTCAATGCTGCGGATTTCCTCATTGGTCACAGCGCGACGATCAAGGCCACCAGCTTCCAGCAGCTTGTTGACCTTGACGGCGTGATCATAGCCATATTTTGAGCGGTAAATATGCAGGATGCCGCGCTTTTCCAGATCGAAGTCGATCTTTTCATCGGCCGCGATCTCAAACATGCGCTTGCGGGCTTCGATCGCAAGCTTGGTCGTGGCGATGGTGTTTTCTTCGTAATGCGGAATGTTCATCACGAATTCCGCCATCCAGGAATATTTGTGCCAGGAAGGCTTCGGGTTCATCAGGAGCGGCGCATCCTTGCGCAACATCCACTTCATACCCTTGAGTACCGTCGACCAGCTGTTCCACACTTCCGCATTGGAGGCCGACAACTGACCACCATTGGCGAAGGACGTTTCCATGGCCGCATAACGGTTGCGATCAAAAACGGTGACGGAATAACCCTGACGGGCAAGCGCATAGGCAGTCGTTACGCCGGTGATTCCGGCGCCGATAATGGCGATATGGGTCATGATATAGCGGTCCTCAAGCAACACATGGTTTCAGTTTCGCCGTTCAAAACGGCACGAAACCCCATCTGTCACGGAACCTGAGAGCTTGGCCCTTTGAGCGCCCGCCGGGTGTTTGCCACCCGTGTCGTCGGCACCGTTTTCCGGTCATTCGACCGGGCAGGGCTTTCTCCTTCGGTGGGTACAACCTTTGCAGGGCATACCTCTCTCCAGATGTTCTAGACTATTCTGGTCCTTTTGCCTGAGAGTTTCCGGGGCGGTTGCTCCATCGGCGCCGGTTTTACCGGTCTCTCCCAGATAGTCTGTGCGAACGCGAGATATATATCGCAGTTGCGAGAAGAGAACAACTGGCTAAGAAGCGTTACAGCAATTATGCTTGATAAAAGCGGCATACCCACCTGGAGGAACTCATGAAGCCTGTCTTTCTGCAACTGCAATGCGCACCCGGCAAGACGTACGAGGTTGCAAAAACGCTATTCGAGCGGGAGATCGTTTCGGAACTTTATTCGACCAGCGGCGAGTTTGATCTTTTGGCCAAAGTCTACATTCCAGAGGATCAGGATATCGGCAAGTTCATCAATGAGAACGTGCTCGACATTGCGGGTATTGCCCGTTCGCTGACAACGCTGACCTTCACCGCGTTCTGACCGGAGTGGGCGCGAGGCGAGACATTACGTCTCGTTTCATGCGCCCCGCATCTGCATTATGTAATCAATGCAATAAAACTTGTCTTTTCAGGCAATAAAATTCCATTCTTTGCAGGAGAGCGCTTTTTCTATAGAGATGCTCCCTCGCCCGTTCTCAGCAGGATTTCGACTATGCCTCCTTATCGTTCACGCACAACCACACATGGCCGCAACATGGCAGGTGCCCGCGGGCTCTGGCGCGCGACCGGCATGAAGGATGAGGATTTCGGCAAGCCGATTATTGCTGTGGTCAATTCCTTTACACAGTTCGTTCCGGGCCACGTCCATTTGAAAGATCTCGGCCAGCTTGTCGCGCGCGAAATCGAAAGCGCTGGCGGCGTCGCCAAGGAATTCAACACGATTGCTGTCGATGATGGCATCGCCATGGGCCATGACGGCATGCTGTATTCGCTGCCATCGCGTGAAATCATTGCCGACAGCGTCGAATATATGGTCAACGCCCATTGCGCCGACGCCATGGTCTGCATTTCCAATTGTGACAAGATCACGCCGGGCATGCTGATGGCGGCATTGCGCCTCAACATTCCCGTGGTGTTCGTTTCCGGCGGGCCAATGGAAGCGGGCAAGGTTGTCTGGGATGACAAGGAAAAGAAGCTTGATCTGGTTGATGCCATGGTGGCTGCCGCCGATGACCGCATTTCCGACGAAGAAGTGAAGGCCATCGAGCGTTCCGCTTGCCCAACCTGCGGCTCCTGCTCCGGCATGTTCACCGCTAATTCCATGAACTGCCTGACCGAAGCGCTCGGCCTGTCCCTGCCCGGCAATGGATCGACACTGGCGACCCATGCGGATCGTCGCCGCCTCTTTGTCGAGGCTGGTCATCTGGTGGTTGATCTTGCCCGCCGCTACTACGAGCAGGATGATGAAACGGCTCTGCCGCGCTCCATTGCCTCGTTCGCAGCATTTGAAAATGCCATGACGCTTGACATCGCCATGGGTGGCTCAACCAATACGGTGCTGCATTTGCTGGCCGCTGCCCATGAGGGCGAGGTTGATTTCACCATGAGTGACATTGATCGTCTGTCGCGCCGCGTGCCTGTTCTCTGCAAGGTTGCGCCTGCCGTTGCCAATGTGCACATGGAAGATGTGCATCATGCGGGTGGTGTCATGGGCATTCTCGGCGAACTTGACCGTGCGGGTCTGCTCGACACGTCTGTTTATTCAGTGCATGCGGCCAATCTCGGCGCGGCACTTGACCGCTGGGATGTGGTGCGCAGCAAGAACAAGTCGGTGCATGATTTCTTCATGGCTGCGCCGGGCGGTGTTCCGACACAGGTCGCATTCAGTCAGGAACGCCGCTTCGCCGATGTTGATCTCGACCGCGAAAAGGGTGTGATCCGCAATCTTGAGCACGCCTATTCCAAGGATGGCGGTCTTGCTGTTCTCTACGGCAATCTGGCGGAAGATGGCTGCATCGTCAAAACCGCCGGTGTCGACGATTCGATCTTGAAATTCTCTGGCCCCGCCCGCATTTTCGAAAGTCAGGACAGTGCTGTTCTGGGCATTCTCAATGGCGGCATCAAGCCCGGTGATATCGTGCTGATCCGCTATGAAGGTCCTCGCGGCGGACCCGGCATGCAGGAAATGCTCTATCCAACCAGCTATCTGAAATCAAAAGGTCTTGGCAAAGCCTGCGCCCTGATTACCGACGGTCGTTTCTCCGGCGGTTCGTCAGGTCTTTCCATTGGCCACGTTTCACCTGAAGCGGCTGAAGGTGGCCTCATCGCTCTGGTGCAGGACGGCGATATCATCAATATCGACATTCCGAACCGTGGGATTCATCTTGATGTGGACGATGCTGTTCTGGCTGACCGCCGCGCGCAGATGGAAGCCAAGGGCACTGCCGCCTGGAAGCCTGAGGAAAAGCGCAAGCGCAAGATCACAACGGCACTGCGCGCTTATGGCGCCATGGCCACCAGCGCCGCCAAGGGTGCCGTTCGCCAGATTCCGGATGACTGGAACTAACCTGGATCAAACCGACCTACTGGAAGCGCGCTTCCAGTAGGTCGATATCCCTGACCATCTTCGTGGCAATGGTGCTTTCGAGCCGTCTTGCCCTGACAAGGCGATGGATTTCCTGCCGCTCTGCCCTCAGCGCCGTGATGCGCAGCAGTTTCTCGATCTCTTCACTGCGCGCCACTTCTTCGCGCTCCTCGCCCAGATGCATACGCCCATCAATGCGCTTGCGATAAAGCTCCATGATGTGGTTGGCAACATCCGTATAAATGTCAGCATCGGCGCGCCCTGACGCGAGATCGTGCTGGGCGCGCTCGATTGCCATGATGGCCGCTTCCGCCGCCGCAATACGCGCATAATCCTCTTCACGCTGGTTCGAGTCCTCGACTGGCAGATCAATGTTGCGCAGAAGCCGGGGCAGACCGATACTCGCCATAATAAGCGACAGGATGATCACCCCCGTTGCAAGAAAGATGACGAGATCACGGGCCGGAAACAACGAGCCATCATAAAGAAACAGCGGCAGCGTCAGAATACCCGCCAGAGTGATTGCGCCACGTACACCGGCAAAGGACATGGTCGCGATGAGTTTCCAGCTCGGCTTGACCACGGCTTCACCCTGTGCGCTGCGCTTTGCCATGGTGACGCGCCATGACCCCCAGACCCAAAGAAACCGCAAGGTAGCGAGAACTGCATAGATCACCACGACATAGACGAGTAGCCACCAGGGGCTAGATTCGCCCGCCTCCTGCACGTTTTTGACCGCGCCGGAGAAGATGCTGGGAAGTTGCTCGCCCAGCAGTACAAAGATGGCGCCATTTGCGGCAAACTGCGCTGTGTCCCACACCGCCGTGCGGCGCACCCGCGTTAATGCCATGGATTGCGTGGTATTCTCGGCATAGCTCATGGTGATACCGGCAGCGACAGCAGCAAGAATGCCTGACGCGTGCACATGTTCTGCCAGAAGATAAGCGCCGAACGGAATGAGCAGACTGATAAGGATTTGCGAGCCACTCTCTTCACCGAGTTTGCGGGCAAGGAAAGCCTTGCCGCGCGTGACGCCAAGGGTGACACCAATACCGATGGCAATGCCGGCAAAAGCGAGCCACAGGAAGGTGAAGAAGGCTTCGGTGATTGAGAAACTGCCTGTCAGCATCGCAGCGACCGCGAAGCGCATGCATACGAGACCGGACGCGTCGTTGAGAAGAGATTCCCCTTCAAGAATATGCATCATGCGTGAGGGGATCGGCACACGGGCGGCAATGGCTGACACCGCAATTGGATCTGTTGGCGAGACGATTGCAGCCAAGGCAAACGCCACGGGCAGCGGCACGGACGGGATCATCCAATGTACGAAGAAACCAACGCCGATCACCGTAAAGATGACAAGGCCAAGCGCCATTTCCAGAATGATACCCTTATCCCGGAAAAGCCCCTCTTTGGGTATACGCCAGCCGTCAAGAAACAGCAGCGGCGGCAGGAACAACAGGAAGAAAATGTCCGGATCAAGCTGAACGCGAATGGTGGTAACCGAAGCAATCGCCGCGCCAAGACCGATCTGCACCAACGGCAGCGGGACAGCCAAAGGCAGTATGCGCACGATGGAGTCGCTGACCACAACGGCCAATAGCATCAGCAGGACGATGGTGATTGTTTCCACGGCGAATCCATTTTGATTGTCGGAATAGGATGAAGGAAAGGCCGGTGCTTTGTCGAGGCGAACCTTGGCAACTTTGCGCCCAGATCGTGCCTATTGGGTGAAATGGCGCCGTGACCAGACATTTTCGTGACAATCAATTTTACGTTTACGTCAATGTAATACTTGCAAGCGTGCCGCCTCTCGCCATAGATAGGATTGTTGAGTAGCATGGCAGAGGTTGGAGGACCGAAAGCCAGCTACAAGGAAACCATCAGGGGAGGTTAATGTGGCAAAAGAGACAACGCCGGTAAAAACATCCGTGACAGCCAAGCGCGCCGGTACAAAGGCAGCGCCAGCCAAAACGGCGAAACCCGCCGTCACGACTGTAAAAGCCGCCGCGAAAAAACCCGTCGGCGAGGTCAAGATAGCAGCAAAGGCCGTGAAACCGGTGGCAGCAAAACCAGCTGCCAAAACGACACCAGCAAAATCAGTTTCGAATACAAAGACCGCAGCGCCTGCTATTGCTAAAACGGCCAAGCCCGCGCCGAAGCCACGAGCAGCCGCTGAGCCAGTGGCAAAAGCTGCATCTGCCAAACCTGCCGCCATAAAGAAAGCCACAAAGGCAACCGCACCTGCTGTCAGCGAAGTCAAACCTGCGGCGAAGGCAACAGCCAAGGCAAACAGCACAGGGCCTGCAAAGGTGACCGCGAAGGCCGCGACCAAAGCAGCATCGGCACCAAGCTCCGCACCCGTCGCAACAACAAAGCCGGCTGCACAGAAAGCACCTGCAAAGAAGACACCGGCACCTGCGGCATTGAAAGCTGCTGCGCCAGTTGCGCAGGAAGCCAAACCTGCCGCAAAATCCAAACCTGTCACAAAATCCAAGGCTGCACCAAAGACTGCAACCGAGGCAAAGAGCGCAGAACCTGCAAAGGTGACCGCGAAAGCCTCGGCTAAAGCAGCACCGGCACCAAGCCCGGCACCTGTGGCAGTAACAAAGCCTGCCGCGAAGAAAACAGCGATAAAGGCCAAAACTGCTGCACCCGCTGCTGCCAAGGCTGCGCCCGCAAAAGCCGCATCTCTGGCAAAAATGCCCGAGCCGAAATTATGGGTCAAATCCTATCCTGAAGGCGTTCCCGCCGAGATCGGACCGCTGCCTTACGAGAATATCAACGAACTCTTCGCGGCAGCCTATAAAAAGTACGCCAACCGGCCAGCCTTCACATGCATGGGCAAAGCCATGTCCTATGCGGAAATGGATCGCCATTCCCGCGATCTCGGCGCGTGGCTGCAGTCACGCGGACTGGTCAAGGGTGATCGCGTTGCCGTTATGATGCCGAACATCCTGCAATACCCGGTCGCCATTGCGGCGATCCTGCGTGCAGGTCTGACGGTCGTCAACATCAACCCGCTTTATACGCCACGTGAGCTTGAGCACCAGTTGAAAGACAGTGGCGCCAAGGCCATTATCATTCTGGAAAACTTTGCGATAACGCTGCAAAAAGTTCTGACGGCAACGCCGATCAAGCATGTTGTCGTGGCAACCATGGGCGACATGCTGGGTCTCAAGGGCCACATCGTCAATCTGGTGGTGCGCCGCGTCAAAAAGATGGTGCCAGCCTGGACCCTGCCCGGCCATACACCCTTCAAGACGGCCCTTTCGCAGGGTGCAGGCCTTACGCTGAAGCCGGTCGAAATCAAAAGTAACGATGTTGCCTTCCTGCAATATACTGGCGGAACGACAGGTGTGTCCAAGGGCGCTGTCCTGATGCACAGCAACATTGTGGCCAATGTCACGCAGATGCGCTTTTGGGTTGAGGTCGGTTTCAAAAAGAAGGGTCGCCCTGATAATCTGACCTTCATTTGCGCACTGCCGCTCTATCATATTTTCGGCCTCACCGTGAATGCGATGATCAGCATGGAGCTTGGCGGCAACAATATCCTGATCCCCAATCCGCGTGACATTCCCGCCTTCGTCAAGGAATTGCAGAAGGTGCCGATTCACGTCTTCCCCGGTCTCAACACGTTGTTCAACGGCCTTCTCAACAATGAGGATTTCCGCAAGCTGAATTTCACGGGTCTTGTCCTGTCGCTGGGCGGCGGTATGGCGGTGCAAAGGCCGGTTGCGGATCGCTGGTATGAAGTGACCGGCAACCTGATCACGGAAGGTTTCGGTCTTTCCGAAACCTCGCCTGTTGCCTCGGCCAACCGGCTGGATGCGACGGAATTCTCCGGCACGATCGGTACACCGCTTCCGTCCACGGATTTCTCCATTCGCGACGATGATGGCAAGGAATTGCCCCTGCTGGAAGTCGGCGAAATCTGTATTCGCGGACCTCAGGTCATGGCCGGCTACTGGAACCGTCCGGATGAAACAGCCAAGGTGATGACATCGGACGGCTTCTTCCGTTCCGGCGATATGGGCTATATGGATGAACGCGGCTACACCAAGATTGTTGACCGCAAGAAGGACATGATCCTGGTCTCCGGTTTCAACGTCTATCCGAATGAAATCGAAGAAGTGGCCATGGAACACCCCGGCGTGCGCGAAGCGGCGGCGATTGGTGTTCCCAACGAGCATTCCGGCGAAGTGGTCAAACTCTTCATCGTGCGCAAAGATCCGCTGTTGACCGAAGATGCGATCAAGGCATTCTGTGCCGAGCGACTAACCAACTATAAGCGTCCCCGAACCATTGAGTTCCGTGATGAACTGCCGAAAAGCAATGTCGGCAAAATCCTGCGGCGCGAGTTGCGCGGCTGACAAACACCAGAAAGCCGCCCCATGCGGCTTTCTTCTTTTTCATGTACCCCGATTTTAAATGGGTTGCCCGACATCAATCCGGTTGCCGTCAAGGTCCTCGAAAACAAAGGCACGTAAACCATAGTCCTTGTCCTTCAGCCCTTTGATGATACGCAATCCCTGCGCCTGACAGATCGCATGCAACGCGTCGACATTATCAACCATCATATGGATAACGTTGAAGGGCGCGGCTTTGTGGTCTTTCTGCAGGGTGAGATGCAGTTCAGCATTATCGCGCTTCAGAATCATGAAACCAACAGGGCTGCCGTTCTGGAAGGTTTTAGCGAAGCCAAGAACCTCAGTGTAAAAGTGATGGGCGCGGGCCATATCACCGACGGGTAGCATGGCAGCGATGCGTCCGAAATGGATGGAATTGGCGGGGGTATCGTTCATATCATAACCTCATGGTTTGAAGGCCCGCAGCTCTACCGGACGGTGCCAGATCAAGCCGCTGCTTTCGTCAATCAGATCATGAGACGGTGCCCACACATCGTTCCTATACATTGCCGCGTTGGTTCACTCAATGCTGCTTTTGCATCCATCAAAACATAACCGCTGCAACAATAATGATTGTGGTGCGTGGTTCGACAAGCTTGTCTGTTAGAGATGGTATAATGTGAAGAGGTCCACGTACCCTTTCCCGGCACGTGGACCGATTGACAGGATGCCGTTTCGACAAGCGGACATTGCAGTCCGATGGTGAGCAAGGCCCTGTCATTCGATGACACCCGAACAGTTGCAAGGGGCACCGACCCCGTATGACAAGCCAGGGAACCTCATCATGACACAGTTTGATCGTTTTGTCGGCATTGATGTGAGCA
>NZ_JBFRDN010000015.1:0-133325 GCF_052113785.1 Phyllobacterium sp. TAF24
CAATTATATTGTATTCAAGTGTGAATGTCGCGGGTTTCGGTACAAAGCTCACTTGTTGGTCGTTAATGGTTCGTGGTTCGGCAAGCTCACCATGAGGGAGAGGGGTGATGAAAGGGAGCTAAACTCTGTAACCTTTGTGATCTGCGATCTCTGTGATTATCGTTGCATCATCAATCTCCGTCATGGTGAGCTTGTCGAACCACGAACTGGAGGGTGAGCATCGCAGATGCAAAAATTTAGCTCCCCGCAACACATCCACTGTTATCAATCGCGTTCATCTTCGGCATGATAGCATGGCTCGCCATTCCACGAATGGCTTGGAGCATCGTCCTTTCCGTCGACCTGATTGCCCCAGCGTGCCTTGAAAGAACGGTAATCATTGGAAAAATGAACGGCCAGCAGACCGGAGCCATATTTATCGGTCCAGATAAGATTATGGACGGTTCCGGGCGTGACAATCTTCTCGGTGAGCGTTCCGATGAATAGGCCGTCGGGCGCTTCGATCTGATATGTTCCGGAAACACGGCCCTCACGATCAACATTCAGAACGGTGATAACGTCCCGATAGTCGCCATTGGAAATAACCTCGCCGCAAAACCGTCCAGCGGGTGACGCGGCCAGGCTGGTGGCGATACCAGAACCATAGAATAGAAACGCCATTGCGGCGAAGGCGGTGAGCCTGAGATGTGTCATTGATATGGCCGGTAAATGAAGAAGGCTCCCTGTTCAGGAGCCCTCGGGATCAATTATATGCGCGTACGACAACCGTACCGAGAAGAAGATCGTGGACCGTACGTTTACGATCCAGAACGAATGTTGCAAGCAGAATGAGCGGTGTCAGCACCACATTCAGACCCCAGAACAGAACCGTATGGACAATGGCAAACAGGCCGTCGACCTTCTGGCCGTCGAGGCGCTCCAGTTTCAGGCCCATCATCTGCATGCCCTTGGTTGCCTGACGTGGTCCGCCAAGCGTCGTCGCCACATAGGCAAGCGCCACGGCGGGGAACATGATGCCGTAGAGCATCCATCCAAGGCCAAGCGTTGCAACACCGAGAATGGCGATGACGATCGCCACGGGGATGCAGAGGAAAAACACGATAACATAATCCATCAGGAACGCGAAAACGCGGCTGGACCGCACGCCCTGATACATCCGCCAATCATCCAGGCGGTTGGTGATTATTTCGCCGTCAAGCGCGCTCGTATTCATTTTGTTTCCTGTTTCAAACACACGGACGTAGTGCCGTGCTGCTCAACGTGGGAACTCTAGAATAGAAATTCAAGGAACATTTTTGGTGTTTTTGGTCAGAAACCACCCGCTGTTCGTGATTTATGGTTCGTGGTTCGTGGTTCGTGGTTCGTGGTTCGACAAGCTCACCATGAGGGAGAGGGATGATGAAGGGGAGCTACGTTCTGCAACTTTTGTGATCTGCACATCATTCTGCGATCTTTGTGATTTGCAATCTCCGTGATTATCGTTGCACCCACGCTCTCCCTCATGGTGAGCTTGTCGAACCACGAACCACGAACCACGAACCACAAATGAATCAGCCATAACAGGATGCAATCTAAAGTCCGGCTTTCAAACGCTCCGCAACGATAGGGGCGAAATAGGTCAGGATGCCGTCACAACCGGCGCGTTTGAACGCCAGCAGGGTTTCCATCATCACCCGTTCCTCATCGATCCAGCCATTGGCACCGGCTGCCTTGATCATCGCATACTCACCCGACACCTGATAAGCGAATGTCGGCACGGAGAATGTTTCCTTCAGGCGATGGATGATATCGAGATAGGGCAGGCCCGGCTTGACCATCAAAGAATCCGCGCCCTCAGCCAGATCCTGTTCCGCCTCGCGGATTGCCTCGTCCGTGTTGGCAGGATCAATATAATAGGTCTTCTTGTCGCCCTTCAGACGTCCAGATGTGCCGATGGCTTCACGGTAAGGACCATAGAAGGCCGAAGCGAATTTCGTGGCGTAAGCCATAACAGCCACATCCTGAAAACCGTTCTGATCCAGCGCTTCACGGATCGCACCGATACGGCCATCCATCATGTCGGATGGAGCAATAATGTCGGCGCCCGCTGCTGCCTGCAACACTGCACCGCGCGTAATCTGTGCCACGGTCTCGTCATTGACGATGATGCCGTCGCGCAAAATACCGTCATGGCCGTGGCTGGTGAATGGATCAAGCGCCACATCGGTGATCATGCCGATTTCAGGCACCGCATCCTTGATGGCGCGGGTGGCGCGGTTGATCAGGTTATCGGCATCGAGAATGCCGGAACCCGTTTCATCGCGCAGGGCAGGGTCAATATTTGCGAAGGTCGCAATAGCGGGAATGCCAAGTTTTGCCGCGCGCTCCGCTTCCCGCGCTGCCATATCCACAGAAAAGCGCTGCACGCCGGGCATGGCGGCAATGTCTTCGCGGCGGTTGGTTCCCTCACACAGAAAGATCGGCCAGATCAGGTCATTTACCGTCAGCTGGTTTTCCTGCACCAGACGGCGCGACCAATCAGCCTTGCGCATACGGCGCAAACGCCGGCTTTGCGTGATTTCATCAACTGTCCGGCCCGAACTGGCAAGAAATGGGGAAGCTTTGTTCATGATGGCTGCCTTATCCGCAAGGGTGCGGAACTTCTTCTGTTGTTTGGAATAGTTTTAATCAGGATGGTTTTAACAGGCTTCCCCCTGTGGACCAAGATGCTTGGCACAAGATGTGATCCATTGACGCGGTATGCAGGAGTTTCCTAACGTCAGACAATGAATAAGGAGGGGCGCATGGAAATCGATTTTGGCGGCCAAGGCGAGATTGCGTTCGAAACCAAGGGTAGGGCAGGATTGGTGCGCCTGACGCGCCCGAAGGCATTGAATGCGCTGACACCGTTGATGATCAGAGCGCTGTCCCGCGCCTTGCATAGCTGGGCTGTTGATCCTGAGATTGCCTGTGTCATCGTCGAGGGCGAGGGCCGCGCCTTTTGCGCTGGCGGCGATATTCTCGCCGTCTATCACGCGGGCAAGGCTGGAAAGCCACTCTATGAGTTCTTTTATGATGAATACCGGCTCAACGCCTTTATCCGGCACTTTCCAAAGCCCTATATTTCGCTGATAGACGGCATTGTCATGGGTGGCGGGGTTGGTATTTCCGTGCATGGATCGCACCGGATCGTCACTGAAAATGTCATGTTTGCCATGCCGGAAGTCGGAATCGGTTTCTTTCCCGATGTGGGCGGCAGTGCCTTTCTTCCACATCTGCCTGAACATTTCGGCACCTATCTTGCCCTGACTGGCAACCGTATCCGCCAGGGGGATTGCCTGCAAAGCGGCATTGCCACCCACGCGATCCATGCCGCCGACAAGGAGGCTGTTCGCCATGCCTTGATCGAAACCGGCGACCCGGCGGAGGCCCTGCGCGATAAAACTATCAATCCGGACTATGAAACCAGCGAGAAAATACGCGATATGATCGGCGTTCTGTTCGATTCGCAAACGCTTGGCGGCTGTCTTATCCGTCTTGCCGCTGCCGGGGTGAACGGAAACGAGGATGCGCAACGGGTTCTGGATATCGTCAAGGCACGTTCTCCCACCAGCCTGCATGTGACTTTCAGGCAGATCGAAGAAGGACGTGATCTCGATATGGATCAATGTATGCAGATGGAATACCGGATTCTTTCGCGAATGCTTGAGAGTAATGATTTTTATGAAGGCATCCGCGCCCTGCTTGTAGACAAGGACAATGCGCCTGTCTGGCAGCCTGCAACGCTTGAAGATGTCACCCCTGAGATGATCGACGCCTATTTTGCGCCGCTGGGCGAGCGGGAATTGCAGCTTACATGATCGAAAAGCCGACGCATCTGCCATTCGATTCGACCTTGGCGCAAACAGGCTTTGTCTGGTTGCTGCGACTGGTTTCGATCTATTGCCTCGTGGCAGGGGTTGGCTACTGGGTGCAGATCATGGGCTATTATGAGGGCCTGCTCTGGCGCTTCGACCTGATGCCATGGCAGTGGAAGGTCGCGTCTGTGTCGCTGGCCATGCTATTCCCCGTTGCCTCGACAGGTCTGTGGATGATGGTTTCATGGGGCCCAGTCATCTGGTTTGTGGCCGCCGCAGGTGAAACATTGATGTTCACCGTCTTCTGGGAATATTTTTATTATAAGCCCGCGATTGCAGTCATTCATTGCAGTGTCGCCGTGCTTTATATTGCCTTTCGCGTCGTGCTTTTCCTGCAGAAACGCCAGCAGGCGAAACCCCAGCGCTGAGGCGCGGGTAAGTCTTCATTAAGCCTGAAATTGCATTGGTCGCGGTAAGGTACTGTTAAGTCTGAGTTTTAATTCGAATTTTATGCGTATTCGATAGTGTTGCCTTAACGGTGAGAAAAATACACCGAAACAACAGTGAGGCACGTATTATGAACAACATACAGAGAAAGTCTGGCACGACCACGCATGCCACCGTCAATGACACAGCATTGCGTACTCTTTATCTTGAAGCACTTCAGTTGGTCGAACGTTTGCATCGTCGTTTACTTGACGTTGTGAAAGATGAATTCGACCGCAACGGCCGCAGCGACATCAACGCCATTCAGGCATTGCTGCTTTTCAACATCGGCAATGCTGAATTGACTGCCGGTGAACTGCGCAGCCGTGGTTACTATCTGGGTTCGAACGTTTCTTACAATCTGAAGAAACTGGTCGAACTCGGCTTTATCTCCCACGAGCGTTCACGCACTGACCGTCGTTCGGTCCGCGTTAGCCTGACGGAGAAGGGCAATGAAGTGGCGGAACTCGTCGCAGGTCTTTATGAGCGTCATGTAGCCTCGATTGAACATGTCGGTGGCATCAAGGCCGAAGAATTCCAGTCGATGAACAAGGCGTTGCAGCGTCTTGACCGCTTCTGGAACGATACAATCGCCTACCGCATGTAATATCGACTGCAATCTGCAAGACAAAAGCCCGGCTTCGCTCTTTAAGCAGTTTCGAAACTGCTCTGGCGAAGGCGGGCTTTGCTTGTCCGGCCCACGCCGCGTGGGGCCAAAAGTCATCAATCCGCCATAATGCCATGGAAAGGCATTTGAAGTATTCCATAATTCAGTGAAGCTTAAATATTGGCTCCGCACGGGCTGATTAGCGTTTGAACCATCACGATTACGCTATCGGTGCGAAAGTTGCTGTTTGTTAAGGGTGTTCCTGATAATTTTGGAAACCATAATCTGCTTTCTGCGTTATTGGGCGGCAGGTTGGCTGCGACGTTTTCAATTGGGTTGGGCAATACTATGAAGAAACTAGGATCATCAGGGCTTGATCGCCGCACATTCCTCACCGGAGTGGCAACTGCTGGTTTGGCTGCTATCTCATCATCTGCATGGGCGGATGATCCGGCAATCAACGATATTCTGGCTTCTCCACGCCGTGGCAATTGGGATGATCAGTTCGATGCGCGCTCGAGCGCTCACGCCAAGGTTGCAAGCTTCCAGCCGATCGCCAGCCCTGAGACGGTTTCTTTCATTCAGGCTGCCATCAATACCTACAGCCAGATTGTCGCCAATGGCGGCTGGCCGAACGTGCCAGTTACCACCAAGTTGCAGCTTGGCGTTGTCGATCCATCCGTTCCTGCCTTGCGCAAGCGCCTGATGGTATCGGGCGATCTTTCCGAAAGCGCTGGTCTTTCCACATCGTTCGACACCTATGTCGATGCGGCTGTGAAGCGTTTTCAGGCTCGCCACGGCCTGCCTGCTGATGGCGTCATGGGCCAGTTCACCATTGCCGCCATGAACATTCCGGCCAATATCCGTCTTGGCCAGTTGCAGACCAATCTGGAGCGTGTGCGCACCTTGGCCGCTGCAAATCAGGGCAGCCGTTATGTCATGGTCAACATACCGGCAGCGCAGATCGAAGCTGTTGAGGGTGGCCGCGTCGTGCAGCGCCATACGGCCATCGTCGGCAAGATCGACCGCCAGACGCCGATTCTTGACTCGAAAATTTCCGAAGTCATTCTCAATCCTTACTGGACGGCGCCAAAGTCGATCATCCAGAAGGATATTATTCCGCTGATGCGCAAGGACCCGACTTACCTGACGCGCAACAAGATCCGCCTGTTCAATGAACAGCGTCAGGAAGTACCACCGGAAAGCGTCGACTGGAACACGGATGATGCGGTAAAGCTGATGTTCCGTCAGGACCCGGGCAAGATCAACGCCATGTCCTCGACAAAGATCAACTTCGCCAACCCTTACGCTGTTTACATGCATGACACACCGCAGCAGGGCAATTTCAACAAGCTCATGCGCTTCGATTCGTCGGGCTGCGTGCGCGTGCAGAACGTGCGTGACCTTAATGTCTGGCTGTTGCGCAGCACGCCGGGTTGGGATCGCCAGACCATGGATGCGACAATCAAGTCAGGCGTCAACACGCCGATTGCCGTTGCTGATCCGGTTCCGCTGCATTTCGTTTATGTCAGCGCCTGGTCAACCGGCGATGGTGTTGTTCAGTTGCGCGACGATATTTACGAGCGTGATGGCCAGCAGGCATTGTCGATTGGCACGAATACCTGATCGTTCACTTTAGAACGCAGAATTTCGAAAAGGCCGCCTTCGGGCGGTCTTTTTGCATTTGAATGGTGGATGGCGGTTTCGGGMTAATGCTTTTCGCCCACCGGCCATTGGCCTTGACCGTTTAAGTATGATAATGCGCCGGAATACCTACTCACTTAAGACAAATGAGGGTCCAGGCACCATGTCGAATGCAAGCGCTTCCGTTGCTGATACATTTTTCAACGCATCACTCGAAGACATTGATCCGGAGATTTTCAGCTCCATCCGCAAGGAGCTAGGTCGCCAGCGTCACGAGATCGAGCTGATCGCTTCGGAAAACATCGTATCGCGTGCCGTGCTCGAAGCACAGGGCTCGATCATGACCAACAAATATGCCGAGGGCTATCCGGGCAAGCGCTATTATGGCGGCTGCCAGTTCGTTGATATTGCTGAAGAATTGGCCATTGAACGCGCCAAAAAACTGTTCAATTGCGAATATGCCAATGTGCAGCCGAATTCCGGCAGCCAGATGAACCAGGCCGTATTCCTCGCGCTGCTGCAGCCCGGCGATACGTTCATGGGTCTTGACCTTAATTCCGGCGGTCACCTGACCCACGGTTCGCCTGTTAACATGTCCGGCAAGTGGTTCAACGTTGTTTCCTACGGCGTACGTCAGGACGACAATTTGCTCGACATGGCCGAAATCGAACGTCTGGCACATCAGCACAAGCCAAAGCTGATCATCGCTGGCGGTACAGCTTACTCGCGCGTTTGGGATTTCGAACGTTTCCGCCAGATTGCTGATGCGGTTGGCGCCTATCTGATGGTTGATATGGCCCATATCGCTGGGCTCGTGGCTGCCGGTGTGCATCCGTCACCGCTGCCGCATGCCCATGTCACCACCACAACAACGCATAAGTCACTGCGCGGCCCGCGCGGTGGCATGATCCTGACCAACGATGCCGATATCGCCAAGAAGATCAACTCGGCTGTGTTCCCCGGCCTGCAGGGCGGCCCTTTGATGCACGTCATCGCCGCCAAGGCAGTGGCTTTCGGTGAAGCATTAAAGCCGGAGTTCAAGACCTACGGCCAGAACGTGGTCAACAATGCCCGCACTCTGGCGGAATCGCTGAAGAAGAACGGCCTCAACATCGTATCGGGTGGCACTGATAACCACCTGATGCTGGTTGATCTGCGCCCCAAGAATGCCACCGGCAAGCGCGCGGAAGCTGCTCTTGGCCGCGCCAACATCACCTGCAACAAGAACGGCATTCCTTTCGACCCGGAAAAGCCCTTTGTAACCTCAGGCGTGCGCCTTGGCACACCGGCTGGTACAACACGCGGTTTTGGCGCTGCGGAATTCATCGAGATCGGCAATCTGATCTCGGAAGTTCTCGATGGTCTCAAGGTTGCCAATTCCGACGAGGGCAATGCTGCGGTTGAAAAGGCCGTTCAGAACAAGGTTGTCGAACTGACCGACCGCTTCCCGCTATACCCTTATCTCGGCCAGTAAATCCGGGATGATTGCAATGAAATGGCGGTGCGCGAGCGCCGCTATTTTTATTTGTGAGTTTGCATGAACATGGTTCGTGGTTCGACAAGCTCACCATGAGGGAGAGGGGTGGGGTGCGGGGAGTTTTATTCTGCAATATTGGTGCTTATCGTTGCATCACCCACGTTCCTCATGGTGAGCTTGTCGAACCACGAACCACGAACCACGAACCACACACAAGAATCTCTACCAAGTTTTACCCCCCTCTGTCCTGTCGGACATCTCCCCCACAAGGGGGGAGATCACATTGACAGTAACGCCTTTGCACAGCAGGAAATGTTTCAGATTGTACAAGGTGGTATTGAAGGCTGATCTCCCCCCTTTGTGGGGGAGATGTCCGACAGGACAGAGGGGGGTGAAATACCCGCAACCTTCCGAATTTGGACCAATTACCCCAATCCACCATGTCGCGATGGCAAAACATGGCCGGGTGCTTTTATATCGTACCGAAAGACACTATCTTCCCTAACGATTTCAGAATCATCTCCGGAAAGCCAAACGATGCGTTGTCCCTATTGCCAGTCTGAGGATACTCAGGTGAAAGATTCCCGCCCAGCTGAAGATGGGGCGGTGATCCGCAGACGACGCATCTGTACCGTATGTGGCGGGCGTTTTACCACCTTTGAGCGCGTCCAACTGCGTGATTTGAGCGTGGTGAAAAAGAGTGGCCGCAAAGTGGCCTTTGACCGCGACAAGCTCATGCGTTCGGTGGAAGTGGCGCTGCGCAAGCGGCAGGTCGATCCCGAACGCGTGGAACGCGCGGTTTCAGGCATTGTTCGGCAGCTGGAAAGCTCGGGAGAGCCGGAAGTCAGCTCCGATGAAATCGGCAGGCTCGTCATGGATGCACTCAAGGGCATTGATGATATCGCCTATATCCGCTTCGCTTCGGTTTACCGTAATTTCCGCGAGGCCAAGGATTTCCACAATGTGATCGATGAAATCACCGCCGGTGACGTGGCGTCCGATCCGGTCGAGGATGAGTGAACCCCATGAACCCATCGGAGCAGAGTGCGCTTGACCGGCGCTACATGGCTGCGGCCATTCGTCTGTCTCGCAGCCATCAGGGGCTGACAGGCACAAACCCGTMCGTTGCAACGCTGATTGTCGACAAGGACGGCGTTATTGTCGGGCGCGGCGTCACAGCTATTGGCGGGCGGCCGCATGCGGAAACGCAGGCGCTGGCTGAAGCGGGCGACAAAGCGAGAGGCGCAACCGCCTATGTGACGCTTGAGCCATGCGCCCATCACGGCAAAACCCCGCCTTGCGCCGATGCGCTGGTGACATCAGGCGTAACCCGGGTGGTCTCCGCCGCCAATGATCCTGATGACCGGGTGGCGGGCAAGGGATATGCTATTCTGCGCAATGCGGGCATCGAAGTTATCACCGGCGTCATGGCCAGTGAGGCCGCTGATTATCTCGCCGGATACTTGATTCGATCTTCGAAAAAACGCCCGGAAGTGACTCTGAAACTTGCACTTTCCGCTGATGGGTTTATCGGCAAACATGGCACCGGGCAGATTACCATCACCGGTCCCGTTGCGTGGGCGCAGGTGCATCTGATGCGGGCTGAATCCGATGCCATTCTGGTTGGTATCGGCACGGCACTTGCCGATGATCCCATTTTGACCTGCCGTTTGCCGGGCCTCGAAAACCGTTCGCCGGTGCGCATTGTGCTCGACAGCCAGTTGCGCTTGCCGGTGGACAGCAAGCTGGTGCAAAGCGCGGGCAGTGTTCCCCTGTGGATAGCCGCCAATGCACAGGCCAATCCGGCAAAACGGCAAGCACTTGTCGCTGCCGGTTGCCGCATGCTCGCTACGGAAACCGATTGCGGTGCAACGGCTTTGCCGGAACTGCTGGATGACCTTGCCGCACAGGGTATTGCCACACTGATGGTCGAGGGCGGCGCATCGGTGGCTTCGGCGCTATTGCAGGACGCTCTGGTGGATCGCATAGCGCTTTTCGAGGGGCCGCTGGCAATCGGATCAGAGGGCGGTCTTGCAGTACCGGAACTTTCTTCCCATATCGCTCGTGACTTCACATTGTCGCGCGATGATCGTTTTGGTGATGATCATTACCGCGAATATATAAGACCCATCTGAGGAAACAGCATGTTCACGGGAATTGTAACGGATATCGGCAAGGTCGGTCAGGTAAAGCCACTCAACGAAGGCGTGCTTTTGCGCGTGGAAACAAATTACGACCCAGAAACGATCGAGATTGGTGCTTCCATTTCCTGTTCGGGCGTGTGTCTGACCGTCGTTACACTGCCGGAAAAGGGATCGAATGCCCGTTGGTTCGAGGTGGAGGCTTGGGAAGAGGCGTTGCGCCTGACAAGCATTGCCAACTGGAAGAATGGCACGCGTATCAATCTTGAGCGCTCGCTGAAGCTTGGCGACGAAATGGGCGGCCACCTTGTCTCCGGCCATATCGATGCCATGGCGGAACTGATCAAGCGTGAGGAAGAGGGCGATGCCGTCCGCTTCACGCTGCGGGTTCCGGAAGAACTGGCGCGGTTTATCGCTCCGAAAGGTTCCGTTGCGCTCGACGGTACGTCGCTGACAGTCAACGCCGTTAATGGCAACGAGTTCGATGTCCTGTTGATCCGCCATTCGCTTGAAGTCACAACCTGGGGCGACCGCAAGGCCGGTGACAAGGTGAATATCGAGATCGATCAGATGGCGAGATACGCTGCACGGCTTGCAGAATATCCGAAATCAGCCTAGGACCACACTCAAAGGCGAAGCGGCTTCGCCAACCCCATTTGAGTTCCGGAGTTTTCCATGTCCAAAAAAAAGGCGCATGCGCCACATCTGTTGATCGTGGAAGCGCGATTCTATGACGATTTGTCGGATGCGCTGCTGAATGGTGCCAAGCTAGCGCTTGATGAAGGCAAGGCAACCTATGACGTTGTGACTGTTCCCGGTGCGCTTGAAGTTCCTGCGGCCATTTCCTTTGCATTGGATGCAGCGGAAGAGGGTGGAACGGAGTATGATGGCTTCGTGGCACTTGGCACGGTCATTCGCGGCGAAACCTATCATTTTGATATCGTGGCCAATGAATCCTGCCGCGCTCTGATGGAACTCGCGGTTGATGAAAGCATTGCCATTGGCAATGGCATTCTCACCGTCGAGAATGAGGAGCAGGCATGGGCCCGGGCCCGCCGCGAGGACAAGGACAAGGGTGGCTTTGCAGCGCGCGCTGCACTGACTATGATCGCCCTCAAGGAAAAGCTTGGAGCCTGACCGGATGCCTTCTTCCAAAGATGGGGAAAGTCCCGCTGTAAAACCCGCTAATAAGCGCGGCGTCGCGCGTCTGGCCGCTGTGCAGGCGCTGTACCAGATGGATGTTGCCGGTACCGGCGTTATCGAGGTTGTTGCAGAGTACGAAGCACACCGCCTTGGCAAGGAAGTGGACGGAAACCAGTATCTTGATGCTGATCCCCAGTGGTTTCGCGCCATTGTTGCTGGCGTGGTTTCTGAGCAGACTTCGCTTGATCCAATGATCCGTCAGGCTTTGACGGAGGATTGGCCGTTGTCGCGGCTCGATTCAACGCTCCGGGCGATTTTACGCGCCGGAATCTGGGAATTGAGAAATCGCCCGGATGTGCCGACAGCCGTTATCGTTTCCGAATATATCGACATTGCCAAGGCTTTCTACACGGAAGAAGAGCCAAAACTGGTGAATGCTGTGCTTGATCGTCTGGCTTTCGAGCTTCGCGGTGAAAGCCGGGGCGCGAAAAACCCTCGGGGTTGAGCTAGACACACTGATTGCTGCATTTCCTGTGGTTCGTGGTTCGACAAGCTCACCATGAGGGAGTTGGGTGGATGCGGATGCAACGCTAGTCACCAGCTTTGCAGAACTTGACTCCCTTTCATCACCCATCTCCCTCATGGTGAGCTTGTCGAACCACGAACCACGAACCACAGGAAATGCAATCGCCAGCCACGAACCACGCACCATCGTCCTGCAGCATACGCGCAAAACGCCCTCAAACACGCTGAATCAGATTAATGGTGTCAACCCTAAGCCGCCTCAGCGAAACCCCTTGACCTTTTAACATTCGCTTGGCTACTCCTAGTGCATACGGTCGCGTTTCTGCCGGCCTGGCAGATTTTGTGTGCCGTACCGAACCTGATCCGGGGAGGGGTATTTTTCGGGTCAAAATCTGAGGGAGTGGCATGACTATACTGTTTCTCGTCATCGCCTGCGGTTTGCTGTCAATCGTCTATGCTTTTTGGGCCACCAAATCGGTGCTCGCAGCAGACCAGGGCAATGCGCGCATGCAAGAAATCGCCGGTGCTATCCGCGAGGGTGCACAGGCCTATCTCACACGTCAGTATACCACGATCGCCATTGTTGGCGTCGTTGTCTTTCTAGCAGTCTGGTACCTCTTGTCGTCAACCGCAGCGATCGGCTTCCTGATCGGCGCCGTGCTGTCAGGTCTTGCCGGTTTCATTGGCATGCACGTCTCCGTTCGTGCCAATGTGCGCACCGCTCAAGCAGCCTCCCGCAGTCTGGCGGCGGGTCTTGAGATCGCGTTCAAGTCAGGCGCGATCACCGGCATGCTTGTGGCCGGCCTCGCCCTGCTTGGTGTCTCGGTCTATTATTACATTCTGACCGGCCCGCTTGGCCATCTGCCTGCGGACCGTGTTGTCATTGACGCTCTTGTCTCCCTCGGGTTCGGTGCGTCACTCATCTCAATCTTTGCCCGTCTTGGCGGCGGCATCTTCACCAAAGGTGCTGACGTTGGCGGCGATCTCGTCGGCAAGGTCGAAGCCGGAATTCCTGAAGATGATCCACGCAATCCGGCAACCATCGCCGACAATGTGGGCGACAATGTCGGCGATTGCGCCGGTATGGCTGCCGACCTTTTCGAAACCTATGCGGTGACAATTGTGGCCACCATGGTTCTGGGTGCCATCTTCTTTGCTGCAACGCCTGTTTTGAGCAATATCATGCTGTATCCGCTGGCGATCTGTGGCGCCTGCATCATCACGTCGATTGCCGGTACGTTCTTCGTCAAGCTTGGCGCGAACAACTCGATCATGGGTGCTCTCTACAAGGGCCTCATTGTGACGGGCCTGCTGTCGATCGCCGGTCTTGCTGCTGCCACATCAATGACCATCGGCTGGGGTGAGGTGGGTGTAGTTGCCGGTAAATCGATCACCGGTTCCAACCTCTTCATCTGCGGCCTTGTCGGGCTGGTGGTAACGGGATTGATCGTGGTGATCACTGAATACTACACGGGCACCAACAAGCGCCCTGTTAATTCAATTGCTCAGGCGTCAGTGACCGGCCACGGCACCAATGTAATTCAGGGTCTTGCGGTTTCGCTTGAATCAACAGCGCTTCCGGCTCTGGTGATTGTCGGCGGTATCATCTCGACCTACCAGCTGGCAGGGCTTTTCGGCACCGGTATCGCCGTAACAGCCATGCTTGGTATTGCCGGCATGATCGTTGCGCTCGATGCGTTCGGTCCTGTGACTGACAATGCCGGTGGCATTGCCGAGATGGCCGGACTTGATCCGGAAGTGCGCAAATCCACTGATGCGCTTGATGCGGTTGGCAACACGACGAAAGCCGTCACCAAGGGCTATGCCATTGGTTCGGCGGGTCTTGGTGCTCTGGTGCTGTTTGCTGCCTATTCCAACGATCTGCAGTTCTTCATCAGCGAAGCCAATAAGGATGGCTCGACGGTCTTCTCCTATTTCAAGGGAATGGGCGCCGTATCGTTCGAACTCTCCAATCCTTACGTCGTTGCCGGTCTGATCTTCGGCGGTCTCATTCCCTACCTCTTCGGCGGTATTGCGATGACAGCCGTTGGCCGCGCTGCTGGTTCCGTGGTGGAGGAAGTGCGCAGGCAGTTCCGCGAAAAGCCCGGTATCATGGCCGGTACGGAGCGGCCTGATTACGCTCGTGCGGTGGATATTCTCACCCGTGCGGCCATCAAGGAAATGGTTGTGCCGTCGCTGCTGCCTGTTTTGGCGCCGCTCGTCGTCTATTTCGGCGTGTTGCTGATTTCGGGTTCAAAAGCATCGGCGTTTGCCGCGCTCGGTGCTTCGCTTCTGGGTGTAATCATTAATGGTATTTTTGTTGCCATTTCGATGACATCAGGCGGTGGTGCATGGGACAATGCCAAGAAATCCTTCGAAGACGGTTTTGTCGACAAGGATGGCGTTCGCCATATGAAGGGTTCCGAAGCTCATAAGGCCTCGGTAACAGGCGATACGGTTGGCGATCCCTATAAGGATACGGCCGGTCCTGCGGTTAATCCGGCCATCAAGATCACCAATATCGTGGCCTTGCTGCTGCTTGCAGTGCTGGCGCACGGATAATCAGGCAACAGTCCAAAGAAAAACCCGCGAAATCTGATTTCGCGGGTTTTTGCATTTTCGTCTGAACGATTATTGGCCGGGAGCAGGGCCAGCGCCGGGCAGAGTGCCGGGGGCCTTGCCAACACCCGCGAGCAACTGACCGAGGAATGAAAGATCCTTGCCGCCTGTCGGTGTGGTGCGCGAGATGAAGTCGAAGACCTTGCCGTCCTGCAAACCATAATTGGAAATGCTGGCGACCTTGCTCTTCTGATCGAAATAAACCGCGAGAATGCGACGATCCACCACTTTCGGCTGCATGAATGCAACGCTGCGATGACGCTTCTGCGAGATATAGTAGAAAACTTCGTTGTCGAAGGTTGCTGTCGAGGATGGGCTGCCAAGCGACAGGACGACCTGCTCGCGGCTGGAACCAACAGGAACGAACTCCAGTGCCTTCTCGTCGAGAATGTAGCCTTCCGACAAAGTTTCTGATGGATTGAGATTGGCGGTGTTACAGCCGGCAAGTCCCACGACAAAAAACAGAGTCCCCGCGAGAAGGTATTCCCGTGAACGATCGGCCTTGAAAATCCGCTGCAGCAACGACATCTCCATTTCAATAGTGGGCGCAAGTCTTTCGCTGCCCGCAGAACTTCGGTAAACCACCTTGAAGTCTGATGCAACAGCGACTCGTGTTGCGGCCTGACCCAAGTGAAAGCACATATATGATTCTCAGTTTATTCAGCCGTAAGGCCAAAGCAAATGAGGCTGTTACCACCGCCCTTTACGATGCGATCGTGGCAGCGGCGCGGCAGCCATACTTCTATTCTGACATTGATGTGCCGGATTCGCCGTTAGGGCGCTATGAAATGCTGTCTTTGCACGTTTTTCTTTTCATGCGCCGGATAAAAGGTCGAACACCGGCCCTCAAGATGATCGGGCAGGAAGTGACCGACGAGTTCTTCCGGGATGTTGACCATTCCCTGCGCGAACTTGGTATCGGTGATTCCGGCATTCCGAAGCGCATGAAAAAACTGGCCCGCATGTTTTACGGCCGTGTGGAATCCTACGACAAGGCTCTGCAGGCCAATGATTATCCGGCGCTGGCTGCCGCGCTGGCCCGCAATGTCCGTCCTGATAGCAAGGAATGGCCACAGGCAGCGGTACTGGCGAAATACACAGTTGAGGCGGCCCTTTATCTGGAAACACAATCGGATGACGACTTTGCTGGCGGGCACCTGCTGTTTCCTGATGCCAGTGCTGACGCCGAAGCCCAACAAAATTGAGAAGGGGAGCAAAATGACAAGAAATCTTGATGGTGCACTGAGTTTCCCGGTTTCGGTCAAGCGACTGCCGCAGAAGGGGCTGACAGTCAAAATTGAAGCGGATGAGCGCGAGCGGATTGCACTGCGTGATTTTCACGATCTGCAGGATGTGGCCTCTTTCAAGGCTGATCTGCAGATCGTTCCGTGGAAAAAGGACGGCATACGTGTGCGTGGCGTCGTCAAGGCGAAAATCGTGCAGTCCTGCGTTGTCACATCGGAAGCCGTGGATGCGGTTATTGAAGCCGAAATAGATACGCTCTTTGTCCCCGATAATTCCAAGCTGGCACGGCTGCCGCTCGATGAGAATGGTGAACTGATTGTCAGCGCGGATGGGCCTGACATACCTGAGACATTTTCGGGCGATACTCTGGATGCCGGAGCGATTGCAGAAGAGTTCTTTGAACTTGCAATTGATCCTTACCCTCGCAAGGAGGGTGTGTCGGATGCACCTATTGAGGTTGTCTTTGGTGAAGATGTGGCAACGGAAAAGCCTGTTAATCCTTTTGCCAGCCTCAAGGATTGGAAACAGAAGCCTTGATTGTGACGATTTCCTGCGGCTGACTATCCGAAGGCTGCCCAGATGGGCTATAAGAACAGAAAATACCTAGGGTAAGAGCAGCGTTTTTCACAATGATTACAGTTTATGTGCCAGCCAGCTGGCAGATTCCGGTTGTGCAGCGAGGGAAATTGACTATTTTCGCCGAGTCTTTGAGCCATTGATGAACCCAGCAAGCATACTCACTGAACAGGACAATCGAGAGTGATCAGAATTTCCATTGATGCCATGGGCGGTGATTTCGGTCCTGAGATCGTTATTCCCGGTCTGGCAACGGCGCTGGAGCGCCATCCTGATATCCGGTTTGTGATCTTCGGTCGTGAGGAAGAGGTAAGGCCGGTTCTTGATCGCCACCCGACGCTTGCCAGCTCGACATTCCATCATTGCGATGTGTCTGTGCGCATGGACGAGAAACCCAGCCAGGCCCTGCGTAATGGCCGCTGGAAGTCATCCATGTGGCGGTCCATCGAAGCAGTAAAAACCGGCGAGGCGGACGTGTGCGTCTCGGCTGGTAATACAGGCGCGCTGATGGCCATGTCAAAATTCTGCCTGCGGACAATGGCCAATGTTGAACGACCCGCCATAGCGGGTATCTGGCCGACCTTGCGTGGTGAAAGCATTGTGCTCGATATCGGCGCCACCATTGGCGCTGACGCCCAGCAACTGGTCGATTATGCCGTTATGGGCGCTGCCATGGCCCGTTCGCTGTTCGAGATCGAGCGCCCCACAATCGGCCTGCTCAATGTCGGCGTTGAGGAAATCAAAGGTCAGGACGATGTGAAGGATGCCGCACGCATTCTGCGCGAAATTCCGCTGCCAAGCCTTGAATATTACGGTTTCGTCGAAGGCGACGATATCGGCAAGGGTACGGTTGATGTGGTGGTCACCGAAGGTTTTACCGGCAATATCGCGCTGAAAGCAGCCGAAGGCACCGCCAAGCAGTTCGCGCAATATCTGCGGGATGGTATGAACCGTACGTGGATGGCCAAGATCGGCTATTTGTTCGCCAAGGGCGCATTTGATCGCCTGCGCGAGAAGATGGACCCGCGCAAGACCAATGGCGGCGTATTTCTTGGGCTGAATGGTGTCGTCATCAAGAGTCACGGAGGAACCGACGCACTTGGCTTCGCTTCTGCCGTTGATGTCGGCTATGATATGGCCCGCAACAAGCTTTTGGATAAGATTGCCTCGGATCTGAGTCATTTCCACAAGAGCCCGGTCGGTGTCGCTTTTCAGGGCGAGGCCGAGAATGATTCAGAAGCTGAGATAGAACCACAGGCGTAGGAAAGATAAATGATCCGGTCCGTTGTCAAAGGTGTAGGGGCGGCCAAACCGGCGCGTCTGGTTAAGAACGCCGATCTGGAAGGTATCGTTGAAACAAGCGACGAGTGGATCGTCCAGCGCACGGGTATTCGCCAGCGCTATATCGCGGGTGAGGGTGAAACAACCGCCTCCCTTGGCGAGGCGGCAGCGCGCGCGGCGCTCGATAATGCCGGTATGACGCCCGACGACATTGACCTGATCATTCTGGCCACCTCCACGCCTGACAACACGTTCCCAGCATCTGCCGTCGACATTCAGGCGCGTCTTGGCATGACCCATGGCTTCGCCTTTGACATGCAGGCAGTGTGCTCCGGCTTCGTTTACGCCATTACGACGGCTGATCTTTATATTCGCGGCGGCATGGCCAAGCGCGTTCTGGTGATCGGTTCTGAAACTTTTTCACGGCTTCTCGACTGGAATGACCGCACAACCTGCGTTCTGTTTGGTGATGGCGCCGGTGCCGTTATCCTTGAGGGCAATGAAGGGCGCGGACTGACTTCCGATCGCGGTATCCTGACCGCCAATCTGCGCTCTGACGGCTCACACAAACAAAAATTATATGTGGATGGCGGCCCTTCCACGACCCAGACGGTCGGGCATTTGCGCATGGAAGGCCGCGAGGTCTTCAAGCATGCTGTCGGCATGATTACCGATGTGATTGAGGCCTCTTTCTCGGAAGCGGGTATCACCGCCGAAGATGTCGACTGGTTTGTGCCGCATCAGGCCAACAAGCGCATCATCGACGCCTCCGCCAAGAAATTGAACCTTGCGGAAGGAAAAGTCGTCATCACGGTTGACCAGCATGGCAATACCTCAGCGGCTTCCGTCCCTCTTGCTCTGGCAACGGCTGTTGCCGACGGGCGTATCAAGCAGGGCGATCTTGTCCTTCTCGAAGCCATGGGCGGGGGCTTTACGTGGGGTGCAGTTCTGCTACGGTGGTAATGCTCCGGTTGGGTCAGTGGTTTGTTTTATCAACTGTTTTTACCCGCTTGCCCTATCGGATTTGATCCTATAACGTCCGCTTCCACCTGATAGTTTTGCAACAAACGAGAGCTTAGAGATCGTATGGGGGGTAAGACCATTACGCGCGCTGATCTGGCCGAAGCAGTCTATCGTAAGGTAGGGCTTTCGCGCACGGAGTCAGCTTCACTCGTCGAAACAATCCTCGATGAAGTATGTGATGCCATTGTTCGTGGCGAGACGGTGAAACTGTCGTCATTCGCCACGTTTCAGGTAAGAGACAAGAATGAACGCATTGGCCGAAACCCGAAAACGGGTGAGGAAGTGCCGATTTTGCCTCGCCGGGTGATGACGTTCAAAGCATCCAATGTGCTTAAGCAGCGCATCTTGCGCTCACACCAGGCACGGAAGAAAAAATCGGCCTAAATTAGCCGGTTCAAGGCATTCTGAGCGAGATTGCTGTGGGGCAATCTCGCCTTGTACTTGAAAATTACATCATAAACCGCTGAAATAGACGTCGAATCAGATTTTCTCCTGAAAGGGTGAAAACATGGACAAGAGTCCCGACGCTTTTAGAACCATCAGTGAAGTTGCAGAAGATCTCGATCTTCCCCAACATGTTCTGCGTTTTTGGGAAACGCGTTTTACCCATATCAAGCCGATGAAGCGTGGTGGTGGGCGCCGATATTATCGTCCGCTCGATGTGGATCTGCTCAAGGGCATCCGCCATCTCCTCTATGATCAGGGCTATACGATCAAGGGCGTGCAGCGGCTTTTACGCGAGAACGGCGCGCAGTTCATTATTGCTCTGGGTAGCGGCGATACTGCTGCGGCTGAAGCTATCAGCCAACAGAAGCAGGCTGCCGTTCGCGAAGAGGAAGCAATTTCCGCCGAACAGGAACGCGCTGATGCGGCTGAAGAGGCTGCCGTCATGGGGTCGCAGAAATCGGCTCATCATGGCAGGCGCCTGTTTGGATTGATCAAGGGCGATGATGAGGGCCCAGTTGCGGCTGATGGCAAGCGCCTGTCCAAGGACAACCGGACTTTGCTGCAGGAAACCCTGTTCGATCTCCTGGAATGCAAGCGTTTGCTCGATCAGGTCCGGTAAACAGCTCTGACATACGTGTGCCTGTGTGGATATTGTCCGTGGTCCGTGGTTCGACAAGCTCACCATGAGGGAGAGTGTGGATGAAAGGGAGTCAAGTTCTGCAACATTGGTGATCTGCAATGCTGGCGATTATCGTTGCATCCTCACTCTCCCTCATGGTGAGCTTGTCGAACCACGAACCACGAACCACCACCACAATCCCTAAATCCCACACCCCCAAACAAAAAACCCAGCTTTCACGGGGGGTGAAAGCTGGGATTTGGGGTTGGCTGTGGGGTTCAGCCTAGCTGGTTGGGGGACCAGTATAAGAGAAACGAAGCTGGCGGCAGAAAGTTCCAGAGAATTTTGAAAAAATCCGGAACTGAATTTACCGAGCCAACATGCCTATCGCGATCCCAAGACCCGCAATAACCATCAGCGTCGATACGGAGTTCTGTGTCTGAATACCGCCGATTTTCTGGGCTTGATGTCCAACCACGCGCGCGGCACGGCGTCCGCCATTTTTGATGGCTTCAAAAGTCGAGCCATCCTCATCGCCTTCAAGATCGTCCAGCAGTTGGACACCCTTGTTGGTGAGGGTTTTCGTCAGCGCAGCCAGATCACGCTTCAAATCCTCGATTTCACGTTGCAGACGTTCCCGGTCTTCCTCGTCGCGCATTGGCCCGGCACTATCCATATCCATCACCCTCCATTTAGCGTCTGGAAATCAGCCCGATCAGCAGCGCTGCGCCTGCCACAATGGCAAGGGTTGCCAATGGGTTTTCCTTGGCTGCATCGGCAGCATAGTTAACCTGCTTGGTTGCGGCCCGTTTTACATGGTCGAGCTTTTCGCCGCCCATGTCGGAGATGCTGGATGTGAGCCTTGATACTTCCTTGCGCAAAGCCGCAATCTGAGCTTCAACGTCATCCTGAATATCATCGGTCGTTTTTGAGAATATTGCCATTCTTTATGCTCCTATGCATGACAGGCCTATAACGGGTACGGGCTGCTTATGTTCCCTCCCGGTTTCGACAAAACTCGCAATAATAAATTGTCACGCCGGAAACTTTCCAGCTGAACGCTTCGTACTTGTTAGCATTCCCCGGGAAAGGGGAGGCAAACGTGGAGCAATAAAATGGGTAAATTGACTGCAGGGATTTTCGCCGGATTTTTGGCGGTTACAGCACTGAGTGGAGCAGCATTGGCCAAGGACAACCCGATGGTTGGCGGCGCGCCGATGTATGCCAACAAGAACATCATCGAGAATGCTGTTAACTCCAAGGACCACACGACGCTCGTCGCAGCGGTCAAGGCCGCCGGCCTTGTCGAGACACTTCAGGGCAAGGGCCCGTTCACAGTCTTCGCGCCAACCAATGAAGCCTTTGCAGCCTTGCCCAAGGGCACGGTGGAGACGCTGCTCAAGCCTGAGAACAAGGCAACCCTCACCAAGGTGCTTACCTGCCATGTGGTGGCCGCTGACGCCATGTCAGCGACAATCAAGAAGATGATCAAGGATGATGGCGGCGCCCACAAGGTCAAGACCGTTGGCGGCTGCGTCCTGACTGTCAGCGAGAAGGGCGGCAAAATCTCCATCAAGGATGAAAAGGGTAATGTTGCCCATGTCACGATTGCTGACGTCCAGCAGTCCAACGGCGTCATTCATGTGATCGACAAGGTTCTTCTGCCCAAATAACAAGACAGCGATAGACGCTGCGGCAGACACCCAAAATGCCCGTTACCGGTTCACCGGTAGCGGGCTTTTCTTCTCATGCAGATTATTTGCCTTCGTGCTTGAACCGCCGGTGGCTGAAGCCGCCCTTGGCCAATCGCAGGATTGAAGACAGTTTTGTCGGATCGCAGGCGACTTTAGGAATTTGCCCACGCGCTTGCTGCAGCGTGTTTGGCGAGGCTGGCTTGGCATGATGAGGCGTGTGAAGAATTGCTTCTCCCATTCTTGTCACTCCCTGACGACGTCCGCTCCCGGCCTATGCCGGAAAGCCGAATGCTGTGGGTATACGGACATTCCTCAATTCTATGACGGTTGATCCTTGCCTGGATCATTCGATATATGTGTCAGTAAATTCTTGCGGTTCCAGGTTCGGTGCGAGGGTTTCGACTGGTATGCCAGCAAGATAACCACAATGACTGCAAGCAAGATATCAAGATCACGCATATCCGTAACCTCCTGCATTCTGATGGCAACTATAGCGCGGAACCGACTGGCTTCCAAATCACAAGATGTCGATCAAAAGATTTGCACAGGGCAGCAAACGTAAAAAACGGTGAGCTGCAAAGCTCACCGTTTCAAAAAATGACGTGACTGGAGATCTCATCATCGCAGTTTGGCAATACAGTCCTTCTCCATTGCCAAACACAATTCGAATGTTTGTTGGGCCAAGGCCTGATGATCCGGGGGCGAGCCCCCGGATACGTCTTCAAATCCGTTAGGATTAGAAGTTGCGCTGGAAGCGGATCATGCCACCGAATGCATCGTCGCCACCGCCGCGGCGGCTTTCAGCAAAAGCCTTGCGATCGCCGTCAAACTTGGTGTAGCTGATTTCTGGTGTGATAACGAAGCCAGGAACGAGTTCGTAAGCTACGTTTGCAGTTGCTGCCCATGTGCCTTCGGATTCGTAAGCAACCTGTGCGTTAACAGTTGCCTTGTCTGAAACCTTAGCGGAGAGACCGCCCCAAGCTGCCCAGTCACCATCCCAAGTGCCGAACCAGTTACGCTGACCGCTATCCTGCAGATCATCCCAGTTGGACTGATAGCCACCCATGATGAATGCGGAAACTGTGTCTGTGAACTTTACGTCCAAACGCAGTTTGCCAGCAAATTCTTCAGCCTTGGAGTCGTAACCGACAACACCGGAGACGCCGCCCCAAGCCTGTTCGAACTTAGCACCGGCGATAACATGTGGCATGTAGTCGTCGATACGGTAGTCGTAGCTGAAGTAGTTTGCAGTCTGTACCTGGCCCTGTTCAGCAGCGATGATTGCCGAGAAACCGTTTCCACCGGTAAAGGTATAGCTAACCTGGTTGGATGTGCCGGACTGATAGTTGATCACGTCGTCGTTGATGACCTTGCCTGCATAGCCAGTCCACGAACCGAAGATTTCGTCAGACACGCCGATGCGGAAACCGCCGAGGTCGATGTAAGCCTGAGGAATGAGGCCGCCGCTGTTTTCACCGTTCGTGTAATTGAAACGTGTTTCAATGTACGAACGCAATGTGCCGAGTTCGGTTTCCGAACGAGCGTCGAAACGAACAGTAGCGCGCGTACGCTTCCACCAGGTGCCGTATTCGCCGCCAGTGTAGACGTTATCGCCGCCCTTGGCGTCGTAACGCAAGTAACCGCTGATCTTCAGGCAGGTTTCGGTACCAGGAATGTAGAAGAAGCCTTTGCCGTAAGCATCGCAAACGCGAACGTATTCGACAGCTTCTGGTTCAGCGACGACAACTGCGTCAGCAGCGCGTGCGCCTGTGACTGCAACCRGGGCTGCAGCGGAGCCGAGTAGAAGGCTCTTAATGTTCATTGTTGCTCTCCATGAGATTGGTAGTGACAATTTCGTATTCTGCGACTTTGGTCGTAGAGTCAAATGTCAAATTACAAATCTGTAATGTCGGCAAAGAACGGATTTTTATTGTTGCTGATTTGCAACTACAAGTTTACAATTGGTAAATATATAGTATAAATAATGGTAATACTGTAAATACAAAGCATATCACGTTATTGTAACAAAAATGTGATAAGTTTTTGAAATATAGCAAGATTATTTGGGTGTATTCCTCTCTGGTGGATGAGGGCGCGGAATCGCCCGTGGCGGGTTTTTGTCCTTAAATGGCCTGCTCGAATTTAGAACGAATTTTCCGGGGGATTCATAGGGTCTTCCAACGGAAATCGACAGGCGGATAAGATTCGCCTAACTGAAAATGTCAAACAGAGAGAAAAGCATCAGTTCCAGGAACGTTACGGTCCATAGGGCGATGACGAGTTTATCAGTCAAACTTCTTTGATGGGAATTGTTGCGCTTCACAATGAATAACCAGACCAGATGATTTATCGGACCTGACTTCGCAAAGGAAGATTGCCTGTTAATGACGGCTCGGATGTTTTTTTGCCCATGGCTAAATTCTGCCGCTGCTGCAAATTATAGGCGGCCACGTTCTTTCGTGGCAGCGGGAGAGACGTCAATCAGCCCGCCCGACCCTATCCTAAAGTTGATAGCAGTCGCGCCGTGCCCTTGCGGGCAGGGTGCTTGTGGCAGATTCTGAGCAGAAATGATACGTCACTTAACAATCTTCAAAGGCATGACACAGCAGCCTTGCAACAACCGCTGAATTTATGATCAACCGATTTGATTGACGAGGCCCGGTAGCCTGCCTTCATCAGTGTCAGTTACCGAGCCTCTCGCTGCACTCACGTGCAGCCAGCTAAATGTGAGCCCTTGACTTGTAACAGTCAAATCACAGTTACAGGCGGTAAACCGGAATTATCGATTGCATGTCAAAAGTCTAATTCGTTCTTTCCTCCGCATGCGCCGGATCATTGCCAGCATATCGGCACCACTGTCCTGAGTATTCAATTGAGCCGTGTCGGTTTGTTCCTTTGTCTGAACGATAATTTTTTCTTTGCAGTTCTGTTGTACCAGAAACTGAATTCTTGTTCGCATGTTCCACCACCCCTCGTGTCTTATGATTTTTTTTGAGAGACGTAATATATGCGATACTTCTGATTAGTTTGGAATACCTCCAATAAATCTTTACTTGATGTAAAGCGCACAAAACGGTGAATAACAGCCAACCTTACCTATATCAGGGCAACGGGACCGAAATGAGAGGACTGAGCCTTGACGTTTATTGAAGACAAGACGGCCAATGCCCTTGTGGTTGTGGATGTGCAAACTGCCTTCATCGCAGGAAGCGCTGCCATTCCCGACCACATCCAGCTTCAAGGTGCCATTGAAACGCTTCTTGCCAGTGCGCGCGCAGCGGGAGTTCCCATTATCTTTGTTCAAAATGACGGATCTCCCGGCGCACCCGATGAACCGGACACGGATGGCTGGCAATTATTCTTTCCGGCGAAGGCGGGTGAGCACGTTGTACGGAAGTCACTTGATGATGGTTTTGACGGAACCAAGCTCGAACATCTGCTGACGACATACGGCGTTGAATCACTGGCGATCTGTGGCATGCAGTCGGAAATGTGCGTTGCTGCGACGGCACGCACGGCGATGCAAAAGGGTTTTTCCGTTATATTAGCCCATGATGCTCACGCAACCTATGACGTGCCGGAAGGGCCGGGTGGTTCAGAGCCGGTCCCCGCCAGAATGGCCGCCCGTGCGGCCGAATGGTCATTGGGAGACGAAATTAGTCTGTTGGGCACGGCAACAGACATTTCCTTTCAAGCGGTCAATCCGGCCTGCTAGCGGAACATGCGCAAAAAAACATTGCTCACAATGACGCCCGATACGCCGCCGGCTGCTTTGAATATAGCATCCAGCAGTCTCGCATGCCGGGTCGGCGCCAGCATCTGGGCGAGCTCAAATCCAAAGGCCGCGCAAACCACCAAAAGCAGGATCAACAACCAACGCTTGGGATAGGCAAACGCAAAGACAAAGCCAAGCACTGCAAAAGCAAGAAAGCGCTCGACATTGACAGGCAGACCGCTCTCCGGTCGCAGATTGATTGGATCAACGGTTATGAAAAGTATAGCGGCGAACAACAGCCACGCAATGATTTGAGCGGATTTCATCGGTCCCAGATACCCCATTCACCGGCCTGTTCCAATCCCGTTATGCGCAGAGGCGATGTGAATTGCAAAACGGCAGTGCAAATGTGTGCGATGCCGTAGGGAGAGGTGAGGCCCGGCGGGGGCATCGGGGGGGTGATGAAGTGGCCGGGCCTCGCGTTGTCCGAAGGCGACAACGCCCGGTTGATACCATCGCAAGCTGAGCAGAGGATTATCCGAACCTGATGTGAAACTGAGGCGGCGATCACAATATTGCAAAATGCAGCAGCTGCCGCACTCGCCATTGTACGATCAAGTTGGCAATCTCATCATAAAGCCCCGTTCAACGAGATCTGCTGAACCGGAAAATTTCACCGAACCATCATATGCCAGTGTAAAATCTTCCGAAAAATCCGGATGATCAAGAATTGCACCATAATGAGCGCCGCCGTCCGCATGGCCGCCATGGTTGACGATGTTTTTAAACTCATTGATCGATTGGTTCGAGAAGCGGTAATGCAGCAGGACGGCCGTGATGGGAACGAAATTGCGGCTGCATGGTCCGGGACCATGGATACTGCCCCGCTCGTAGCTCGTGGCTTTATCGACCCAGATGAGGGGGAATTTGGAGAGCCGCATGTCACGGCCAAAGAATCGCTTTCGTGGTCCGCCACGCACGGATGTACCATAGCGCTCCAGTTTGATCGTATAGCTGTCGCCATCGAAGTTTGACGATACATCAAATGGCCATCTGCTGCCATCATCGACAAACTCGTCGCCGTTCAGTGGACCTTCAGGGTAGAGATCGAGCATTGGCGCATGGCATCGCTGCATTCCGGCCTTCTCCAGTTGCCGAATGAAATCCGGCAACGTCGTGGTCTCGCTATCGGGGAACACAAGAAACTCGTCGGCGTCAAGTGACAGATACCACCGGTTTGCGCCATAAATCTTGAAGAGCGCATCGCGCCATGCTTTTCCGCGTGCGGCTTCCGAATAGCGAATGGGCGAGGTGTAAAGATCCACATCAGGCGCATTGCGCAACACATCTGATGTACCATCATTCGATTGATCATCGACAAAGGCAAAGCGCGTGACACCAAGCTTCCGGTAGTATCGCAAGAAGGAATTGATATAGCCGATCGCATTTTTGACAATGCAAATCGCCAAAACATCATCTTGGACTGGATGAACGGAGGGGCCGGAAACCTTGGTCAGAAGGTTCTTGCGCGGTGCCGTGAATGCAGCTGGATAGGTATAATGATAAAGGTGTGCTTTGGCCCGTCTCAGGAATGACGGATTACCGAGACGCCGCCAATCCGCCGGGTCGGATATAGGATATTGGATTGGCATGCGGATTCCCCGGTTTGCCGCATCGGGAAATACACTGCAGACGGCACTTTCCATGCTCGCCAAGGCTCGCCCGGAACGAAGTTAGGAGACAACTAATTCTTAGTCAGAAAATATTCAATAGCGCTATGGAATTGCTCGCCCGAATATGTGCGGAAGTCGAAGATTTGTCCGAGGCCGCACTCCCATAGTCCGCGATCAATGGTTCTTGATGACGTTAAGAAAAATTCCGGCAATCTTGCTCAGATGGACGTCGTCATCTTCGTGATAAGCCTGCCGTCCCGCCGCCGCGATAGCATTGAACAGTTGGTTGTCGGCGCTTTCCAGAGCTGTGATATCCGTTACGATCTTTTGGATATCGCTTTGCGGCTGAATCTTCCGCGTCAGATAATCAGCTAGAAGCTTTTGTCGTCTTTTGCGATCACTGGTGATGGCGCCGAAGATACCCCAGGCGAACCATGTCTCGCCGATCTGCATTTCCGCATCGCTGATCTGACTGCTAAGCTGTTCCGGCAGTTTCGCTTTTTGCGTGTCGGCGATGTGTGCGGCAAGTTCAAATGCTGCATCATCCGTGATCCCGATCTTATCTGTCATTTGCAAAACTCCAGGCTTTTGAGATGTCACGTCAGTGAATGGAGCGGGGCCAAATGAAGTGTGCGCGGCGCACAGCTGGTCCCCGGTCAGAATCGTAGTTCTAACACAATACAAACCGGCGATGGTTTGTTTTGTTCCTCATGGCCCGAAAAAATGTCGAGGGTGCCGAAATGTAAACACGGCATCCGCTACTCTTCGGCTTCGCATCCCGCGACCAACAGGGAATATTGCGTTTCAAATTGTTGGTCTGTGCCGGCCAAACTTTCATATTTCGTTGGTTTTTGAGTTTTCTCCCTTGCACTCAAACGTCCAGTATTCTAGGGGTTCCGCACCGGCAGAGAAATGACGGAGCGTAGCGCAGCCCGGTAGCGCACTTGACTGGGGGTCAAGGGGTCGTCGGTTCGAATCCGGCCGCTCCGAGATTTAGCCGAATGTTTTCAGTAACATGGCTTATATTCTCTGTTTTCTGAAAGCCAGGTTCTCAAGGAACCTGGCTTTTTTGTTTCCCAAACTGATTTACACGTGAATGAATATCCGGTGTGAAATGCCGGAAGCATTGCGTAGCTGCGACAGAATCCCACTCAAAGCCAAAGCCGAAAAACCGCACGCGCTCCCTTCATATGGCCAGAAAGTGGAACGCTCCGGGCGTCAATAACGGCCTGTTTGAGTGCCTGTTGACATCAGGCAATTGGCTGACATGTCACATGCCGTTCACAGGCGAGGGCTTACTATGACAGACCCTTAACCGAACCGGACTGAAATGTCCCAGAGACAGGAGAGGCGTGTCACATGTCGAAAGTCAACGCACAGATCAACCAATCCACAGCCGTTAGAGCGAATGCGGGCACGGCAGATCCTGAGACCGTCAAGGCATGGGACCAGGCTCAGAATGCGGCCAAGGATGCGGGCATACTCTGGAATCGACCAAAAGGTGACAATCGCTCAACGCAGGACATTATTGATAGTGATCCTCTGCTGCGCAATCTCGGGAATCAGAGCGGTGTCAAGGACATGCTGAAAGAACGGGTCGGCGATTTCGAAAAGGATGCCGACGCGGCGTTCAGGGCGGTGCAGGTTCTGGATCATGTCGAGAAGTTTGACGAGAGCGGAAACCGGATTGCCGGTAATGATGTCAACAATGGCCGCGTTGATGGCTTTACCAAGGGTGGCGATGCAAAGCATGGCACGGAAGCTGGCCGCCTGCAGGACTTCGGCAAATATGGTTTTTCCAACCTCAAGGGAAAACTCAATGATGTGATCAATGCTGGCGGTGATGAACAGGCGCGTGCGCAGGCTGAGAAAGCGGGCGTCAAATGGGAGCTGCCTGATGGGGATAAACGCTCGGCGCAGGACATCATCAATGACTCGCCGCTGCTCAAGAATCTGGGCAACCAGAGCGGTATCAAGGACATGCTGAAGGAACGGGTTGGTGATTTTGAAAATGACGCTAACGCCGCCTATAGGGCGGGCCAGGTCCTTGATCGCATAACAATGTATGACGAGAATGGTAACGCGCTGTCTGGAGACGACGTCGCCAATAGCAGTATTGATGGGTTTACCAAAAGCGGTGAAGCAAAGCATGGCACAGAGGCTGGCCGTCTTCAGGATTTTGGGAAATATGGCTTTGAGGTCATCAAAGAGCTGAAGAAGCCCGAGGATATCAGCAGTTACAAGGATTTTATAAAAGCCAATCCAGATGCCGACGAAACGTCAAAAACAATTGCCAAATATGCCGCCATCCTTGGCGAAAACTATGATGTGATCAGGGGAAAGACAGGATCTGGCGAACATCTGACGGCTGAAGCCCTGAAAAAATACAAGGAAAAGAACCCGCAAATCAGCCAGGAATTTAAGGAGGCACTCAATTTCTGGTCACAGCCGGGTGCTTTCAACAAGCTTGAAACGGCGAACGATCCAACGGTGCTCAAAGCCGACGGGAAGCTCAGCAAGGGCGATTTAAAGAGCTGGATGGAAAAGCAGACTCCGAAGGATGCCGGTTCGGCAATCACGTTGCTATCCGGTGTCACCGACGGGAATGTCGTTGCTGGCACCGATACCAGCAAGTTGGACAAGGATATTTTTGAACACCCCGAAAAGCACTCGACGGAAGAAAAAGCCGCCGCGCTTCAGGAACTGCTGAAGGCGCAGCAGCTGATCGTCAGCGGAGCGAGCGCTGGCATGTGGAAGGACGATTATTCCATCGTCAGCATAGCCAATCGTGTTCGCAGCCATCCAAATCCCGAGAAGCTGCTTCAGGACGTCGACGACCATATCAAAACCCTTGAGGGCGACCCTGAAGTCGTGAAGTACATGAACGAGAACAGCTCCAAGCAGATGTCCAAGCTGTTGGAAGAGAATAAGGGTCTCAAGGACGCGCTGCAGAAAACCTATGATGACGATATCAAGTCCGGCAAGGCGCTCAATAGCCTATGGGACACGAAGATGAAGGATGGCAAGACGGACCAGCAGGCGGTTCTTGCCGAGTTTTACGGATCAGCACAAACGTTCCAGAGCGCTCTTGGCATCAAGAACGCGGCTGAAATCCAGAACGCCGTCAAGAATTCCAAACATGCGGGCGAACTGAACGATTTCTATGAGAAGTCACTTGCCTCAGGCGACCGCCTGAAGGAGTTGATGAAGAACAATTCGTTCGAAAAGGCCGCCAGTGCCTACAGCATGGAAGTCGCGCTCTATAATGCAACGCTCAGCCCCGAATTCACGGGGAAATTCGACAAACAGATCAACGACAATTTCACCAGGACCGTGCAGGAAAACGCCTTCAATGATGCCTCTTTCAAAGATCTCAGGAAGGCATTCGGCATCAATGGCGGCGATGACCTCGATGAGGAAAAGGTAAAAGCCCTTATCGATCAGATCAGCAAGGACAATCCCGCATTCTTCACCAATCCAAATGGGACGGTCACAAGGCCAGACCAGATATTGTCCACCTTCAGGGGCGACTGGGATCTTCTGCGTCAGGGGGCGAAGACGCTCAACGAGCTTAAGCTTTTTAGTCCCGATTCATCGGTCAAGGGCGCCGCAGACAAGGGGGTTCTTCATGGCGTCAGCGGCCTTTTCCTGGCTGGTGTTACGATCGCCAAGGGCGCCAGCGGTTCGGGCAAACTCACCGACCGACAGATCGTCGATATCACCACCGGGTCTATCCAGACTGCCACGATTATGACCGAAGGCGGCATGAAGGGTTTGCAGGATTACCTGAAAGACGTGAAGGGCGTGGTCGATGACGAACTCGTTGACGCCATGACCTCCAACCTGAAGAAGTTTGAAAATGCCGCGAAGGGGCTTGGTGGCATCGTCGGTATTGCCGCCGGTGCCTATGGCATTTTCGATGGTGTGCAGGCAATCCGCAAGGGCGATACGGTCACCGGGGGCATCAGTATCACGGCAGGTTCCCTCAGTGTCTTGGCTGGCTTGGCTTCCACCGTCGAAGGCGGAATGGCACTGTTTGCTCCCACCATGGCGCGTTTGATCCCGGCGCTGGCCGCCGGTGGTCTTGGGTTGGTTGCAGCGGGCGTCGGTGCATTGGCGATGCTGATTCCGGGCTTGATTGCGGAAGGCAAACAGCAAAAGAGAGCCGATGATTTTGGCGATCTGCTCAGCAGCTATCTGACCAAGTACGAGATCGACGGCGTGAAGGATGGCGGCATTATGGATGTCCCGGATGATGAGTGGCCGCAGTCCGGCAGCGGTACATCCTGATCTCGTGCCTGTCGCCGGAAGCTGGCAGCGTCTGGATCAATCTTGACGGGAAATGCAGGAATAAAAGCCAGACATCAGGTCTGGCTTTTATTTGGATTTTACGCGTGGTCAGACTTTGACAATCCGCTTGCCGCGGTTTTCGCCAGCCAGAAGCCCGATCAATGCGGCCGGTGTATTCTCAAGCCCATCGATAATGTCTTCTTCCACCTTCAATTGGCCAGAGGCAACCCAGCTTTGCAGATCGGTGAAAGCACGGTCGCGCTGGCTGAAATAGTCCATGACGATGAAGCCTTGCATGACAAGGCGCTTGATGGTGATCAAGCCCGGAATGCCGCGTGGTCCCGCCGTCGGCGCGCCATCATACTGGGAAACGGCGCCGCAACAGGCAATGCGCCCGTGAGTATTCATGAGTGCGAGACAGGCTTCCAGTGTATCGCCGCCGACATTGTCGAAATAGACATCGATCCCATTGGGAACTAGAGCGCGCAGGTCCTTGAAGAGATTGCCTGCCTTATAGTCCACTGCCGCATCGAAACCGAGATGTGACATCAGCCACGCGCATTTCTCGGCACCGCCAGCAATGCCGATGACACGGCAGCCCTTGATCTTGGCGATCTGGCCGACGAGGGAGCCAACGGAACCCGCCGCCGCCGAAACGACAACGGTTTCGCCCGGCTGCACCTTGCCTACATCAAGCAGGCCGAAATAGGCTGTCAGCCCCGCAATGCCATAAACGCTGAGCAGGTGGGTGAGCGGCTCGATATGCGGCATCTTGATGAGATGCTTGGCTGACAGCACGGTATAGTCCTGCCAGCCCGTATCGGCGAAAACCAGATCGCCGGGCGCAAAGCCGGGCGCTTTTGAGGTAACGACCTCTGCAATACCGCCGCCAGCCATGACCGAATCCGGCTCAACCGCAGCGCGGTAGGTGGCACCCTGCATCCATGCACGGTTGGCAGCATCAAGCGAGATATAGCGCACGCGGATCAGCACCTCACCATCCGCAGGTTGTGGAATGGTGTTTTCAGTCATGGCGAAATGGTTCGGTTGGAGCTTACCAACAGGCTTTTCACGCAGGATAATCTGGCGGTTGACGTCTGAACTCACGGGCTTTGCCTCCATAGGTCATTGTCCCGGATCGCCGTGGTCTGGCAAGCCGGGTTGGTCATAAGCCTAATATCGCCTATGGTATAAATCATATGATCAGTTCTAATGTCTGCCCATGAACAGCTTTGATAACCGTCTTGACCTCAACCTGTTTCGCGTTCTGGATGCTATTCACGCCAATGGCAGCATTTCCGGCGCGGCCAGAGCCTTGCATCTGACCCAGCCCGCAATCAGCCATTCGCTTGCCCGCTTGCGTGAAATCTTCAGCGATCCGTTATTCGTGCGTCAGGGCAACCGTATGGTCGCCACCGAACGGGTGCGCATCATCATTGCTGATGTAAGGCGCAACCTGCAGGGGCTCTATGCGGCGGTTGAGACTTCTTCGGAGTTTTCGCCATCACGTCTCACGATGGATTTCAAAGTTGCGCTGCGTGATGTGCTTGAGTCGGCAACCTTCTCGCCATTGATGCGTCAGCTTGCGACGGAGGCGCCGGGGGTTTGTGTCGTCAGCCGCCGGGTGGCGCGCGAAACTTTTGAGAAGGAACTGACGGCTGGAGGTCTTGATCTTGCCATTGACCGCAAGATCAAGGTCGGCCCGCATATTCGACAAAAGACATTGCTGCGCGAACCCAATGCCGTTGTCGTGCGCAAAGGTCATCCACTCTCGGGAAAAAAGCTCACGCAGGCGGATTATGTGGCTGCCAAACATGTGCTGGTTACCCATATCGAAGGCATGGAGCCGATTGACTATATTCTGGCGGAGCAGGGGCTTGGCCGCAATATCGGCTTGCGCTGCCAGCATTTCTTCGCGGCGTGCAAGGTTATCGCCGAGACGGACTGGATTTTGACGATGCCGCGCACCTATGCGCTTGAATTATCCGATGTACTCAACCTGGATGTGCTCGTTGCGCCGCTGGCCATCCCGCCGATTGATGTTGTCATGTATTGGCACGCGGTGCGGGACGATGATCAGGGCCATCGCTGGATGCGTGAACTCTTTGCCGAGGTGATGACAAAGTATGGCGGCGGCGGGCCGCCAGTGACCACAGGTCATAAATACAGATCATAGTCGATCATAAGAACATATAATTTGTTTGATATGCCGCAAGCCGTTAGTCTTTAACCACCAGAAGACAGGACGGCCAATCAATGCATTTTACGCCTAGCCCAAAAACGCAGGATTTCGTCACGCGCGTGAAGTCCTTTATGCGCACGCATATTCAGCCGATTGAGAAGCAATATTGGGCTGGCATTGCGTCAGCTGATCATGGCAGTGACTGGAAGCAGTGGCAGATTTCACCTGTTGTCGAAGAATTGAAGGCCAAGGCGAAAGCCGAGGGCCTATGGAACATGTTTCTGCCGGATGAAGCACTGGGTGCCGGGCTGTCAACGCTGGAATATGCGTTGATTGCGGAAGAGACCGGCCGCAGCTTCATGGCTCCTGAAATCTTCAACTGCAATGCGCCCGATACGGGCAATATGGAAGTGCTGTGGAAATATGGCTCCGAGCACCAGCGGGACGAATGGCTAAAACCGCTGCTGGCGGGTGAGATGCGCTCGGTGTTCAGCATGACGGAACCCGATGTTGCCAGCAGCGACGCGACAAATATGGAGGCGACAGCGCTGGTCGATGGCAATTCCATTGTCGTCAACGGCAAAAAACACTGGTCGAGCGGACTCGGTGATCCGCGTGCGAAGATCGCGATTGTGATGGCGCGCACGCCAGATGTAGGAAAAGGCCGCCATCAACAGCATTCCATGGTCTTGGTGCCCTTGGATAGCCCCGGTGTCGAGATCATCCGTATGCAGTCGGTGTTCGGCGAATATGACGAGCCGCATGGCCATGGTGAGGTGCATTACAATAATGTCCGTGTACCCCTGACCAATGTGATCAAAGATATTGGCGCGGGTTTTGAGATTGCGCAGGGACGTCTGGGACCCGGCCGCATTCACCACTGCATGCGCTGCATCGGGGCTGCGGAAGCGGCGCTGGAGTTGACCATTGCGCGCGGCATGTCGCGCGTCGCATTCGGCAAACCCATTCTCAACCTTGGCGGCAATCGCGAGCGTCTGGCTGAAGCGCGCATTGCCATTGATCAGGCGCGTCTTTTGACCCTGCATGCAGCTTGGAAGCTCGACACGCTGGGAGCCATGGGCGCAATGGCTGAGATTTCCGCCATCAAGGTTGTCGCACCGCAGATGCTGCAGGCAGTTGTCGACAACGCCATTCAGATTCACGGTGGAACGGGTGTATCCCGTGATACGCCGCTCACGCAGTTCTTCATTCAGGCTCGCTCGCTTCGTCTTGCCGATGGCCCCGATGAGGTCCACAAAGGGCTGATCGCGCGCATTGAACTGGCCAAGCATGGCCATGCGAAGTGAGTGAAATGACTGAAGCCAAGGCGATTGATCGCGCGGGCAAGGTGCGCGCTGGTGAGGAACTGAATGCGGAAGCAGTCAGCCAATGGCTGCACGCACTTGGTGTGCCGGTGGAGGGGGCACCGGAGGTTACCCAGTTTTCCGGTGGTGCTTCAAACTGGACCTACCGGTTGCAATATTCGCAGCATGATCTGATCCTGCGTCGCCCGCCAGCCGGTACCAAAGCCAAATCCGCCCATGATATGGGGCGGGAATACAATGTGCAGAAGGCATTGAAGCCGTTTTATCCTGCTGTCCCCACGATGATCGGCCTGTGCGAGGATGAGACGCTGATCGGTGCTCAGTTTTACGTCATGGAGCGCATTGCCGGTATCATACCGCGCCGCCGCCTGCCGCAAGGGGTGACGCTGAGCGCCGGGGACGCGCGCCGCCTCTGTGAGACCATGCTGGACAAACTGGCCGAACTGCACCGGATCGACATTGCAGAAGCGGGATTGGAATCACTCGGTAAGGGTGCAGGCTATGTGCAAAGGCAGGTATCCGGCTGGTCCGACCGCTATGGCAAGGCGCGCACCTGGAACACGCCGACATTCAAATTTGTGCGTGAATGGCTCGCCGCGAACATCCCCAATGATGCGCATACATGTCTGATCCACAATGATTGGCGGTTTGACAATCTGGTGCTCAACCCAAAAGATTTGACCAACATTATCGGTGTGCTGGATTGGGAGATGGCGACGCTGGGTGATCCACTGATGGATCTCGGCAGCATGCTTGCCTATTGGGTGGAGGCTGGCGATCCCTATCTGATGAAGTTGACCCAGCGCCAGCCGACGACACTGCCCGGCATGATGAAACGCGGGGAAGTTGTTGATTATTATCTGCAAAAGAGCGGTTTGAAAGTCGATAATTTTGCCTTTTACGAGGTGTTCGGTCTGTTCAGGCTCGCCGCCATCGCCCAGCAAATCTATTATCGCTATTATCACAGACAGACGCGCAATCCGGCGTTTAAGAACCTCTGGATCATGGTGAACTATTTCGATTGGCGATGCCGGCGCATTATCCGTCAAAGTGGAAAATAGGGGCACTGCATGGCCATACGCAAAACGATATTGATAACGGGTGCAAGCTCAGGGCTTGGCGAAGGTATGGCCCGCGAATTTGCCGCCATGGGCCGCGATCTTGCTTTGTGCGCCCGGCGGACCGAACGGCTCGACACACTGAAATCCGAACTGGAACGCAAGCACCCCGGCATCAAAGTCATCGTCAAGGCGCTCGACGTCAATGATTATCCCGCCGTGTTCCGGGTATTTCGCGAGGTGCAGCAGGAGTTCGGCACTGTTGACCGCATTATCGTCAATGCGGGTGTCGGGCAGGGCAAGCGCATCGGCACCGGCCATTTCGCTCACAATGTCCAGACCGCCCAGACGAATTTCGTTGCCGCTCTTGCGCAGTGCGAGGCCGCTGTCGAGATTTTTCGCGAGCAGAATGCCGGTCATCTGGTGACGATTTCCTCCATGAGCGCGGTGCGTGGTCTGCCAAAACATCTGACAACCTATGCCGCGACGAAAGCAGGGCTGGCATCCCTATCGGAAGGCATTTGCGCGGAACTTATGGCAACGCCGATCAAGGTCAGCACGATCTTCCCCGGCTATATCCGCACGGAAATCAACGAAGGCGCGCCGAAACTGCCGTTTGAAGTTGATGGGCCGACTGGCTCGCGGCTGCTGGCGAAGGCAATCGAACGAGAGCCGGTCAAGGCGTCTGTGCCTTGGTGGCCGTGGGGACCCATGGGGTTTCTCATGCGCATTCTTCCGCTCAAAGCCGTGCTTCTTCTCGCCTGATAATAAGGAACACCCTGATGAAAAAGCGCATCTTTGTTACTGGCGGTGCTTCCGGTCTTGGACGGGAAATTGCCCTGCGCTGGGCCCGCGAAGGTGCTCTCATCTGCATCGGCGATCTCAATGACGCACGCGGTCAGGAGACGCTTGATCTTATCAAAGCCGCTGGAGGCGAGGGCATCTATCGGCACTGCGATGTGACCAAGCTGGAGGATTTGCAGGCTGTTGCCGGGGAATTGCTGCGGCAATGGGGCGGCGTTGATGTGGTCTTCAACAATGCCGGGGTTGGCACGGCGGGCGCGCTTGCAAGCGAAACCATTGAACAGTGGCAATGGGTGCTCGACATCAATCTTCTGGGCGTCGTGCGTGGTTGTCAGGCCTTTGCACCTGTTTTCAAGGCGCAAGGCAAGGGCCATTTCGTCAACACGGCTTCGATGGCAGGTCTCGTTCATCCACCGATGATGGGAAGCTACAATGCGGTGAAAGCCGCGGTGGTGGCTTTTTCCGAAACGCTGCGCGTGGAACTGGCGCCGAACAATATCGGCGTCACGGTTGTCTGCCCGTCATTCTTTCGCACCAATCTGACGGAATCCCTGCGCAGTCCTGCGGCAGCAGCCAAGATTGAACGGCTGTTTGAAAAGGCACCTATTACCGCCGCAGAAATTGCCGACCGCATTTATCGCGCTGTCGAGGCAAACCAGTATCTTGTCCTGCCGCATGCCGGGGACAGAAAGGCTTATTTCTTCAAACGGTTCATGCCTGTTAATGCCTATCTGAATTTCATGACCAGAAAGACCCGCAGCTTCCACAAGCTTGGCCAGTCGCAGAGCGGTAAGGCGGCCAAGTAGGGTCAGGTTTTGTCCGGCGTTGCACCGGTTCGCGATTCCAGCCGGTAGCGATTTCCGGGATAAACCAGATGTACCAGCGACACCACTGACTTGCCCGACCATGTACGGCGGCGGATTGCAAGGCAGGGCTCTGTGCGCAAAATACCAAGCAGCTTGCGCTCGCGCGCTGACGGCATGGCCGCTTCGACAATATGCTCTGATCCGCTCAAGGGAGCATTGGCGCTGAGATAGGCGTTGGGCGTAAGGGCGGTGAAATCCTGAGAAAGATAATCCGGAGCGGCAGCGGGGTTAACGAACCGGTCTTCGATCTGGACGGGAACGCCGTTCTCGCTATGCACGATCAGCGAGTGAAACACTGTGGCACCGGAAGACAGGTCAAGTGCTTCCGCCACGGCGCACGAGGCTTTTTCCCGTGCCAGACGAATGACGGCGGCGCTGTGGGTATGGCCGCGTTCGACAATTTCATCGGCGATATTGCGCACTTCAAACAGGGTTGAATGGCCCTTACGCGCCGCGACAAACGAACCGACGCCGCGAATGCGCACCAGTTCGCCTTCATTGGCGAGTTCCCGCAAGGCGCGGTTAGCGGTCATTTTGCTGACCCCAAGCCCCGCCACGAGTTCGTTTTCCGAGGGCACGCGATATTCAGGCGGCCACTCTCCGCTATGAATGCGGCCAAGGATCATCTGCTTCACATTGGCATAGAGAGGGGAACGAACACGTGTGTCAGGTTGTATCTTGAGCATGGCATTGGTCATCTCAGGCCTTTCATTGCTCATTCCTTGTGCAGGATCAGATTTTGCCTCTCACCGCGACTTTCCCTCTTGCGCGGCACGGGGGATGTCATAAGGTACCATATACAACTTGCAAAAAGACAAAAGCTCAAAAGCCACCGCAGCGTGGTACGGGAACACAGGTTCAACACTTGCCAACCTCAAGAGGAGAAGGCCGATGAAACTACACAAGCTCTTGCTGTCAGGAGCGATAGCGCTTTCTGCGCTGTCCATGTCCGCAGCCCATGCAAAGGACTGGAAAACAGTCACTATTACGCTAGAGGGTGCCTATGCCCCGTGGAATGTGACCAACCCCGATGGAACTCTCGGCGGTTTTGAGCCTGAACTGGCTGCTTATCTCTGCAAGGAAATGAAGGTTGAGTGCAAGCTGGTCGCCTCCGACTGGGATGGCATGATTCCGGCGCTCAATGCGGGCAAGTTCGATGTGATCATGGATGCGCTGTCGATCACTGACGAGCGCAAGCAGGTTATCGATTTCTCGATTCCCTACGCCAATACCCATGCGGGCTTCGCGACCCAAAAAGACAGCCCTCTGGTCAATGCTGCCGGTACAGGCTCGGTTCTGAAGCTTACGCCGGGTCAAACAGGCGTTGCGGAAATTGAAGCAATGAAGACAGCCTTCAAGGGCAAGACCATCGGCATTCAGGCAGCGACCGTCTATGCCAAGTTCATCTATGACAATTTTGGCAGCATCGCCACGGTGCGCGAATACAAGACTGGCGCGGAACGCGATCTTGATCTTGAGTCCGGCCGTATTGATCTTGCCTTCGATGACGCCGTGTATTTCGGCACCACATTCGAAAAAGCCAATGGTGCGCTGGTTTTCACCGGTCCTGAATTCGGCGGTACGCTTTTCGGCATTGGCGAAGGTCTGGGCATTCGCAAGGCTGACACAGACCTGAAGGCGATGTTTGACAAGGCCATCACCGCAGCACTGGCAGACGGCACGGTGAAAACCCTTTCGCTGAAGTGGTTCAAGACTGACGTTAGCCCGTAACTATTCCCACAAGGCGGTAATGTCTTTTGGATGAATAAGGCAATGCCGGACAATGTGAAGCATTTACACTGTCCGGCAATGCCCGCCTATACTCTTGAAACCGGATCAACCGGTCGGAGCGGGAACACAGCTGATGTGGCTAATCGAAGTGCTCGGATTTGGACAGAAGGGCTGGGGCGGTCTGCTGATCGCCGGCGCCCTGATGACCCTGTGCGTGACCATTGTCGCTCTGCTTATCGGCGCGGTGGTCGGCACATTGGTGGCATGGGCCAAACTTTCCGGCGGCGGGGTTCTGCGCACACTTGGCAACGCCTATACAACCGTGTTTCGCGGCGTTCCAGAACTTCTGATCATCTATCTCGTTTATTTCGGCGGCTCCGGTGCTGTTACAGCCATCGGGCGCTATCTCGGTTATGAAGGCTTTCTCGGCCTGCCATCCTTTGCCGCGGGTGCGCTGGCGGTCGGCATTATCTCTGGGGCCTATCAGGCGGAAGTCTATCGCGGCGCATTTCTCGCCATCCCCAAAGGTGAACTGGAAGCGGCGGAGGCCATTGGCATGCATCGCGGCTTGCGCTTCCGGCGGATTATCGCCCCGCAGGTGCTTCGTTTCGCTATTCCGGGCATCGGCAATGTATGGCAGCTCAGCCTGAAAGATTCGGCGCTGGTATCCGTCACCGGGCTGGCGGACCTGATGCGCACCAGCCAGGTTGCTGCGGGGTCCACACGGCAATATTTCCTGTTCTTTATCGCGGGTGGCTGCCTCTACCTGATTTTGACCAGCCTTTCGGATCGGCTGTTTACGCGGGCGGAACGGCGCGCCAATCGCTCCATGCCATCTTCCTTCGGTCAGGCTTGAGGGAGCGGTTATGGATTTTGCCTTCATTTTCCAGACCATGAAAACCCTGCTGGCAGCCGTGCCGATGACGCTTGGCCTGTTTTTTCTTTCCGTTACATTCGGCGGTTTGCTGGCATTGTTGATCGTGTGGATGCGTGTCGCCAAAAACCCGATCCTCAGTAATTTCGCCAAGGGTTACATCTTTGTGTTTCGCGGCTCGCCGCTGCTGATCCAGATGTTTCTGGTCTTTTATGGCCTCGGACAGTTCGGCTTCATTCGCTATAGTTTTCTCTGGCCGTTCCTGCGTGAACCCTTTGTTTGCGCAGTCCTTTCTCTTGCCCTGTGTACCGCCGGTTATTCCGCCGAGATTTTTCGTGGCGGTCTGCGTGCGGTACCAGCCCGCGAAATCGAAGCGGCGCGCTCCATCGGCATGTCGGGTTTTCTGCTGGTGCGCCGCATCATTGGACCCATCGCATTCCGCCATGCGCTACCAGCCTATTCGACGGAAATCGTTATGATGGTGAAATCAACAGCGCTCGCCAGCCTTGTGACAGTCTGGGAAGTGACCGGCGTGGCGCAGCGGCTGATCTCGCAGACCTATCGCACCATGGAAGTGTTTCTATGCGCGGCAGTTATCTATCTCGTTCTTAATTTTCTGATCCTGCAGGCCATGGCGCTGCTGGAATATAGGCTTTCACACCATCGGCGTGCTGCCGTTTCGCGTTTGCCGTAAGGAATATCAGCAATGGTGCATGAACACTCCAGCGACCCGAGCACAGCAACCGTCAATCGGCTCTCGGTGCGTAACATCCGCAAGAAATTTGGTTCACTGGAAGTCCTGCGCGGTATTTCTCTGGAAGCCCACGACGGCGATGTCATCTCCATTCTCGGATCGAGTGGTTCGGGCAAATCCACCTTCCTTCGCTGCATCAATCTGCTTGAAATTGCTGATGAAGGCGAAATCTGGGTTGATGGCGAACATATCAACATGGTCAAGAAGCACGGCAAGAACATGCCTGCGAGTTCGAAGCAGGTGGATCATATCCGCGCGGAACTGGGGATGGTGTTTCAGTCCTTCAATCTGTGGTCGCATATGACGATCCTGCAGAATGTCATCGAAGGGCCTGTCCATGTGCTGAAACGCCCCAGAGCCGAGTGTATTGCTGAAGCAGAAGCGCTTCTGGAAAAAGTAGGCATTGCAGAAAAGCGGCATGCCTATCCGGCCCATCTCTCCGGTGGCCAGCAACAACGCGCCGCCATAGCGCGCGCGCTGGCGATGAGACCAAAGGTTATGTTGTTTGACGAGCCCACCTCCGCGCTTGATCCAGAGCTTGTGGGTGAAGTGCTACGCGTCATGCGTGCTTTGGCCGAGGAGGGCATGACCATGCTCGTCGTCACCCACGAAATGAATTTTGCCCGAGACGTCTCGAACCGCGTCGTTTTCATGCGGGAAGGGCAGATCGACTGCACCGGGGCACCCGCAGAGATGTTCAGCGGTGAATCCTCACCCGCATTTCGCCAGTTTATCGGTAATTTCCGAGGCTAGGGCGGCTTACGCTTGCAGCGGCTCTGCGCCGCACAAGCACTGCATCCACCGCAAATCCAGCCATCGCTTCGGCGTCCCGGTTGCCGATGAGGAACGCGGCACGGATAAACCGCGCCAGAACTTTGCGTTCCGGGTCATTGTCGTCCTCGATGCTCAGCTTCCGTGCAGCTTCCTCCAGTGCCTGCTGCATGAGTTGGCCGTCGGCTTTCGAGTAATTCGGATTATCAGTATCTAAAAACGTCAACGACCTTTTCCACCCATTCTTCTAAGTGCATTGACTCTACTTATAGAATAGAAATCCTTCTCATATGAGAAATTCAAAATAATCGCATGATCTTACATGCAGAATGGCTTCTTTTCAATGTGAGTATTGGGTTTGTATTGTGTATATATTCCAAAATAATTTTTGGTTGTTTCATGATTTTCATTTGTTGAGGATGAATGTATCGAATGGAATATTAATAACGAAATGCACTCAAGTAGAGCATATTGCGGTAATATCTATACCATTACTTTCAGAATTACTTGTTAGTCGGGGACAATGAGGAATGACGCGCTTCAAGCGCAGCGCAGCCCCAGATGATTCCAACCAGAATATAGAAATGGCGCCAGTGATCCGTATCAATGACATTGCCGACAACCACATGCGAGACATAGGTGAGGTACGCGCAGAGCAGGAAGGGTTGCCACGGGCGGTCCCGGAAGAGAATACGCAGCCCCAGACCCAGTGTGAGCATGGTCAGTGTCAGATAACTGATGAAGCCGACCCATCCATAGTCGAGCGCTGCTTTTAGCCAGATATTATGGGTATCTTCGCCGTAGATGGGACCGAATTCCAGAGGTCCAATGCCAAAGGGATGATCAACGGACATCAGCAGGCCGTACCAATGGCGGGCAAAACGTCCGAACTGCGCATCGTCATAGTCTTGTACCAGTTGTGCCCGCGCAAAGAACAGCTCCGAGACGCTGGGGATTTGCAGGGCAATGAGGATGGCGATGAGAAGCACAACCACCGCCAGACCGGCGAGGAAGACAATCCGGAGGCGGAAAAGACGGCTCGGGCTTCGAATGAAAAGCGCAAGGGCAAGGCCGGCAATCACCAGAACCGCCATGCCCCAGGCAGCGCGGGAAAAGGAGAGGAAAACACCGAGCGTGAGAATAAGCGTAGGGATGAGGCGCAGTGGCAGGGTTCGCAAATTGCCAACCAAGATGCCGTGCACCAGCCAGGCAATTGGCAGAATGAGGAATGGCCCAAACACATTCGGGTCCTTGAACGCACCCATGGCGCGGCCATAACGGGTAAACACATCAGCGCCGGGAAAGGCATCGAAATAGCCTAAAATACCGAGCATGGCGGTACAGACTGCGGCAATGAGATAGCCGTTGAATATTGCTGGCAGGATGCGGTGATTGCCTTCAATGATCGCGGCGAAGAAAACCGATGTGAAGGCAAGAAACAGCGAAACGGCCATATACATGGGTGCTGTCTTGAGGTCCGGCATCTGCGCCACGGATAGCCAACCGCCGAGATTGAAGATGACCAACAGGGCGAGCAGAACAACGACACTGCGGGAAAAGCGCAGGCTGAACAGAGCCCAGACCACGATCAGCACGGCCATATAGAGTTCATAGGGCGCGGGCTCGTTGATGACGAAGCCACTGAGAAAGACGCCGAATCCGACCGCCAGCATCGAGACAAGCTTGATCAGAAAGCGGTTTCTGGCGGCTCTGTCGACGCTGGCAAAATCAACGGGGTTAACGGTGGTGCTCAATAGGCGTTGTCCGTGTTGAGCAGACGGACCGGTGTCAGAAACAGGATCTTCAGATCGAACCACAAGGACCAGTTTTCGATGTAGTAGAGATCGAATTCCGTCCGCATTTTGATCTTGTCTTCCGTATCGATCTCGCCGCGCCAGCCATTGATCTGCGCCCAGCCTGTCACGCCCGGCTTGACCCGGTGACGGGCAAAATAGCCGTCCACAACCTCATTGTATAAAAGGTCATGGGTGTGGGCGGAGATGGCATGGGGCCGGGGGCCGACGAGCGACAGTGTTCCCATCAGCGAATTGAAGAACTGCGGCAGTTCGTCAAGGGATGTCTTGCGGATAATGCGCCCGACACGCGTGACGCGCGGATCATTCTTCACCACCGCATTGCGCGCCGTCGGGTCGCACATTTCCGTATACATGGAGCGGAATTTCCATACTTCGATGATCTCATTGTTGAAGCCATGCCGCTGCTGCTTGAAAATGACCGAGCCCTTGCTTTCCAGCCGGATCGCTATGGCCGTTGCCAGCATGAAAGGGCTGAAAACGATGATTCCAAAAAGGCTGAAAAAGATATCGAAGGCCCGTTTGGCCACCGAATCCCAATCGTTGATCGGCTTGTCGAACAGGTCGATCATGGCAATCGAGCCGATATAGGAATAGGCGCGCGGCCGGAATTGCAGGTGATTATTGTGCGCCGAAAGCCTGATATCGACAGGCAGGACCCACAGCTTCTTCAAAAGCGCCAGAACGCGCTCTTCCGCCGTGATCGGCAGGGAGACGATGAGCATGTCAATATGGGCGATACGTGCAAACTCGATAAGTTCGGAAATATTGCCAAGTTTCGGATAACCGGCAACGACGGGTGGCGAGCGCTTGGCGTCACGGTCATCAAACACGCCGCAGATACGGATATCATTATAGGGCTGCTTTTCAATGGAACGGATCAGGTCTTCGGCAGGCTTGCCGCCGCCAACGATGACAGCGCGGCGCTCCATCTTGCCATTGCGTGCCCAGCGGCGAATAAGCCGGGACATGATCACGCGAAACACAACGAAAAGGACCAGTCCGGATACAAACCAGGCACCAAGCCAGATGCGTGAATAGGCTTCCGAAATTTTAAGGAAAAATGCCGCCAGTGCCATCAGGGCAAATGTGCCGGACCAAGCCATCAGCAGACGGCCGAACCGGGTGAATGGATTGCGCATCACCGCCAGCTGGTAACTATCCGTGAGTTCCAGCACCAGCACACCGACGATAGCGGTTGCGAGAATCGCAAATGTATAGCTGAAGACAACACCCGGAGCGGGGCCAACATACATCAGAAAGACGGTGATCCCGCTTAGGACGATGATCAGGAATTCGACAATCCGCATGATTCCGCTGATCATGACAGGCGAATTGCTGTTGCGGGCATATTGCGACGCAATCTGATAAGCGACAGGGCTGAGTACCACTTTTTCTTTTGGCGCAGAACCGGCACTGGACGCGAGATCGCGCACGGCATCCCGCGAGAATCTGGTTTCCCCTTTTCTGTCTTTCATGCTGCACCCTGAACGTTTTTTATCGTGCCGTAATAGCACGGATATGATTAAAAATACTTGCATGAAAATGCGCGCTGCAGCGGTGGTTCAGGGATTCAAGGCAGCGAAATACTCACTCTCAAGCTGAGTTGCCATGGTGTGCACGCTGAACCTTTGCCGCAGTACGTTGCTATCAGGGAGTGCGGCGCGAAACGCAGTCAGGTCGCTGAGTACAACAAGCATTTTCTCGGCGAGCTCTTGCGGATCGGGACGTACCAGAGCAGGGGAATCATTGCCCAATATTTCGGGGATGCCGCCGATACGGCTGGTGATAACGGGCCTGCTGGCAGCCAGCGCTTCCAGAACGATATAGGGGAGGGCCTCTGCTCGGGATGGAATCACCACGACTTTGGCGAGGCGGAATGCTTCCCGTGCCTGCATGGGTTTGAAGAAGCGGATATGCGCACCGATTCCAGCTGCTAGGGCTTGCTTTTCAAGGCTCGCACGTTCCGCACCGTCGCCCACGATCACGCCGGATAACGCGCGCCCACTTGCGATGCTCGCTTTGGTTAGGGCGTCAATGAAGATATCCGGGCCTTTCAGGGTGCGCAGTTCGCCGATGAACAGGAAGTCCGCTGCATCCTTATTGGCCTGAACCGGTTCAAAATCCTTATCCGTGAGGCCATTATAGATCAGTGCCGATTTACAGCGCGGCGCACCAATCTTGCTGGTGTAAACACTGCGTTCAAAGGCCGAAACAAAGATGATCCGGTCGGTCATCCTCTCCATAATCTTCTCAATGAAGAAAATCCCGCGCCCCGCCATTGTGGACGGTTCATAATGCAGACTGCCCCCATGCGGCGAATAAAAACGGGCAACGCGGTTTCCCGACAGCCGTAGTAGCGAGCCAAATATCCTGGCATAGGTACCGCCCTTGGCGCCGTGACCATGCAGGATATCGGGTTGCATTGCTTTAATTGTCCTATACGTGCGGACGGCGGCGATAGCATCGCCCGGGCCAATCTGCCGTTGCATGGCAACGCGCTTAAGCCCCAATACGAGCTTGTCCTGCATATCTGAGAGCAGGGCTTCTTCGAAATCGCCGCCGGTGGATGCATCGCAAACGACGCCCACCTGATGCCCCGCTTCTATCTGGGCACCAATCAAATCGCGCACATGACGGAATATTCCTCCGACAGGTGCGCGAAAGCAGTGAACAATTCGAAGGGACCGTTTGTCGATCATGCAGGAAGATCAGAAGAAGCGCTCACGTACATAGACCGTATCTCCCGGCAGGACTGGATCGGAAATTGTCACGCGGCCCGTCAGGATTTCGCCATTGAGCTGGCGCGTAATATCCACATCCGCCTGATTGGCGCGGGCACTGAAACCACCGGCAGCAGCAATGGCCTTCTGGGCGGTCATTCCGGGAACGTAGGAATACTGACCGGCTGCACCGACTTCACCCATTACGAAGATCGGGCGGTAGCGGTCAATTTCCACCGCAACATCCGGATCGCGCAGATAGCCCTTACGCAGCTTGGCTGCAACGGCTGCCTCGATCTGCTGAATGGTCTTGCCGCGGGCAGGAACACTGCCGATCAGCGGCACGGAGATATAGCCGGCCTGATCGACGCTATAGGTGTTGGTAATGCCTTCCTGTTCAAAGACGGTCAGGCGTATCCGGTCGCCCGCATCGAGCAGATAGGGCTTGTTGATGGCTTCGTGGAATGCCGCAGGGGCAGGGCGATAACTCGCACAGCCGCCAAGTGCCATGGACATAACGCTGATCGCTACCAGAAAGATTTGCTTGCTGAACACCGTAAATACCCTTGCAACAATGGCGACGAATTCGCTCGACTCTGTGCGGGATTATCAGTTCATTAGGGTTAATGGCTGGTAAATTGCGCTGATACTTTAGTTATGCCGTGTTCTTGATAGTTCTGAATATTTTAACCCGCTGGTTACCATAGGTCTTTACCATTGCGGCATTCAAAGTGGAGTGGGGAATGCCTCGGGCTGGCTCTGTCGATAGTGACGTAGATATTGATATCGGCGCTCTCTTTGCCAGTTTATGGCAAAACAGGGTGCGGGTTCTGCTGGGCGCAATCCTCCTGACATTGCTGGCATTCCTTATCCTTTCGTTCATTTCGCCGAAATACCGCGCCGAAACGCGCATTCTCATCGAGACACGCGAATCTGTCTTTACGCGCCCTACTGGTGATCAGGGCGATGACCGGCCAGTTCTCGATCAGGAGGGAATCAAGAGCCAGGTGGAACTCATCGGCTCATCGGACCTGTTGAAGCGGGTCATCGCAAAACTTGATCTTGCAAACAATGCGGAACTGGCTGCTGGCGCTGAACCTTCGGCGATCAAGCGTCTGCTCGCTGGGATCGGTCTTGCCGCCGATCCTGATGCGACGGCGCGGGATGACTATATCCTGCAGGCAGTGCGGGATCGTCTGCTTGTCTATAGCGTGCAGAATTCTCGCGTGATCGTTATTCAGTTTTCATCGAAGGACCCGGCGCTTTCTGCCACCGTGCCCAACGCTATTGCCGATGAATATGTTTCAACGCAGCAGGCGTCGAAGTCACAATCCAACGCGGATGCCACCGGGTGGCTTGAGCCTGAGATTGCCGATTTGAGCAAGCGGGTGAAGGACGCCGAAGCCAAGGTTGCTGCCTATCGCAGCTCGTCCGACCTGTTGATTGGCCAGAACAATGCTGTTCTGGCGACACAACAACTGTCCGAACTGTCTTCGGAACTGTCGCGCGTGCGTGCCAACAAGGCGGCAAGCGAGGCCAATGCGGCCAGCGTCCGCACTGCGCTTGCCAAGGGCGCGCCGGTGGAGACACTGCCAAGTGTCATGGCGTCGCCGCTGATCCAGCGGCTGCGTGAACGCCAGGTTCAGCTCAATAATGATATCGCCGATCTCTCTGCCTCCTTGTTAAGCGGTCATCCGCGCATCAAGGCTTTGCGTTCGCAACTGGCTGATCTTAACCAGCAGATCAGGCTCGAAGCCCGCAAGGTACTGACAGGTCTTGAGAGTGAAGCGGAGACCGCGCGCCTGCGCGAGACAGAACTGAACCGCTCCCTGAACGGCCTGAAGGCACAATCCTCCAAGGCCGGAGAAGAAGAAGTCGAACTGCGGGCATTGGAGCGCGAAGCAACAGCGCAGCGGCAACTGCTTGAATCCTATCTTACCCGCTACCGCGAGGCGTCATCGCGTACCGATCGCGGTTATCTGCCGGCGGATGTGCGAATTTTCTCGCGTGCCGACAAGCCGATAGAGCCCTATTTCCCGAAAGTGCTGCCGATGACCGCGGCTGCTTTTGTCGCGTCTCTACTGATCTTAAGCATTGGAACACTGCTCAGTGCGCTTTTCAGCGGACGGGCATTGCGTCCGGCACATGCGGTTCGCGCGAAAGCTGCTCCCGTCGAAGCGAAGGTCGTGGCATCCAAGCCAGTTGTGTTGGCTCCGGTTGCAGAAACCATCACCACACCTCACAAGGATGAACCGCTAGCACCAGCTGTGGCGGCACCCGTATTCACGCCGCCCGCTGAGAGCAAAGAGCATACCACTGATCATTCCGGTATTTCGGCTGTTGCTGACCGGTTGATGGCAAGCGGTGCGGCTAGGGCCGTGATCGTTTCGCCCGAGGGCGACGAAGCATCTGCCCTGACAATTCTGCTGGTGCGGGAACTTGCTGATCGCGGCGTCAGGGTTGTGCTGCTTGATATGACCGGATCGGGCCAGATGGGCCGTTCCATGCTCGACGGTCAGGATCACGCTGGCATGACCGATCTTCTGGCCAGCGAACAGCCGTTCAGCGAAGTCATTCATGCCGATCACTACTCGCAGGCGGAAATTATTCCGCTTGGCACCCATGATCCTGCAAAAGCCATGCAGTCTATCGGGCGGCTGCCGATGATCCTCAATGCCTTGCAATCAGCCTATGATCTGGTGGTGGTGGATAGCGGACCAGCCACGGCGGACGAACTGAAACACATTGTGGACGATGGCTCCGAACTCGTTATGAGCCTGATCAACCCTGATGATGCAGACGTTAAGGCGATATCCATGGCGATTTTCGACGGCGGCTTTATCAAGCCGGAGCTTCTGACCCCATTCAAGGATGGTGCATTGGAGCTTGATGACGGTGCGATTATCCGCGCAACGCTCTAATTGCGCCCCAACAATCGAGACCGTATTTTCTTCACTGCCGTCCAGAGACGCTCATTCTTCTTGATGCCGCGCACGAGTTTGCCGCGTGTGGCGAGATATCCAGCATAGGCTTTGCCTTTGCCTGTCAGGCTGATTTGCGTGTCATAGACAGCTGTCTCAAGATCGCACCAGCTGCGTTTGTACGGCTCGTCACCAACGCCAAAACTGTAAACAGACAGGCTGGTTTGGCAACTGTCCCTGATATCTTCAAAGAACAGGAATTCGCCGGGACTGGCATTGTTCAACTCGTCTTCAGTAATGCCGATAAAATCGATGAAAGTCTGGCTTTTCGCGCAGGATTTGCCAAGCACGGCACGATATTGCCCGGCAACCTCAAGCGACTTGAGCTGGAAGAGGGGATTTGTCTTCCCGGCATGCTGCGCAAAAAGCTCTTTGAAGAAACTTTGGATTGTCTGCGGTTCAAAAGTATTCCTGATGCCGGATTTCGCGAATTTTACCGCCTTGTTTGTAAGGTAGTTCTCAAGCATGGCATCGGTTTCGCCTGAGGTTGTAGCGGTAACAACACGGTATCCGCCTGCTTCCTCAAACTTGCGAACGGTATTGCGGTATTTTTTCCATTTTCGCTTGGCGTTATGGCGCTCGAGAACCGTCTGAAAATTCCGGTCAAGCGTGATGGCGAGACTGATATTGGCATTCTCCCGGCTTGGGAGCTGCAGAAGTGGGTTTTCATAACCATCCAATGTTGGAAGTTGCCGTTCCAGCGATATGAGGTCGATATCTGCCCGCACCCGATGCAAGGCATCGAACAGGCGTTTCAGATCATCACTGGTGATCTGATGCGCAGGAGAAATGCCCGGAAAGTTACAATTGGCATGCGGGCCGCCGGGATAGGCGGCAACCCGGCACGGTCCCATCTGATTGATCTCCAGCGGCAGAATGAAAACGGCTGTTTCTCCCGCATATAGGCAGGCAACAAGGCAGTCGCGATTGACATTGGATCGCCATAGGGAAAACCAGTCAGACGTTTGAGCCGGCCCGAACACACAGGTTTCGGGAAGTGATTGCCACAACTCCGCTGTTCCACCGGGATCAGCAATGATTTTTGCATCGAGTCGTGGACGAGTCATTGCTGTTTCCAGTGAAAGTGGCGTTGCATCAAATGCCACCACATTGATCAACCTTATATAAACATTTAGTCTGCAAGAAAGGCTGCTCAGAACCTCGTCTCATAATGCCTTAATTAGCGCGAATTGGTGAAGGAATGGTCCACGCGGCCGACTTGATACGGAAGGCTGTGATGCGACTGGCCTGGCATACGGGTTTTGCATCGACTGCGCGCGACCATTTTGGCGGATTAGGGTCTGTCATCATGCTGCATCGGGTGCGCCCCGATTGTATCAGCCCATTGGGTGTCACCCGTTCCCTGTCCATCACACCGGCCTTTCTCGAACGGATCATTGTCTCATTGAAAGCAGAAGGCACCGAATTCATTTCGATGGATGAGGTGGTCGAGCGCGTGAAAGCGGGAAGGCGGCCCGATCGGCGCTTTGTCGCCGTGACGCTTGATGATGGCTATAATGATAATTTTTACCATGCCTATCCGGTCTTCCAGAAGTATTCAGTACCTTTCACCGTTTATGTAGCGCCGGGATTTATCGAGGGCGCTACCGTTCTGTGGTGGGAAGTGGTGGAAAGTCTCGTGGCCAAGGCGGACTTTGTCAGGATTCCGGGTGGTCCGGAATGGCGCTGTAATACGCTCTTCCAGAAAAGATCAGCATTTCATGCGCTTATGCGGTATTTCTCATACACGCTGACCGAAATCGAGCAGATGCCGGTTCTGCGTGAACTGTGTGAAGCCGAAGGGATGGTGTGCGGTGTGGCGCAGGATCGCGATGTCATGAGTTGGAGCGAGCTGCGCCAGATGAACAGCGATCCACTATGTACGATTGGCGGCCACACGGTTCACCACTACAACCTGAAAAAGCTGACCTCGGGAATGGTGGAGCAGGAAATGCGCCTGTCAGCCGATATGATCGAAGACAAGCTTGGGGCGCGGCCGCAGCATTTTGCCTTTCCCTATGGTTCAGCCAAGGCGGCAGGCAAGCGCGAGGCGGAAATTGCCGCAGCTGAGGGCTTTCAGTCAGCAGTGACGACCCGGCACGGCACCATTCACGTCGAACACAGCAACAATCTGCATGCTTTGCCGCGAATCTCCATCAATGGCCGTTTTCAGAAACTGGTCTATGCCCAGACGATGATGAGCGGGGTCACGACGCCGATCGCCAATGCGGGACGACGCGTCATACAGGCCTGAATTCAGGCTTTCTTCTTCGGCGGTTTTTCCATCCAGCTGATGATGAACATGGCCGGAATAACCCAGAGCAGGCCGGTTCCAAGAAAATAAATCAGGTGAATCCATGGGCTGGCATTGGCAAGCAGCGCCACAGCAAAAATCGTTGCGACGATGGCGTAGACGCAAACCAGAGTGACCAGCAGGACGGTTCCGATAAGTTTCTTGAGCCGTACAGGCATTCATCCACTCCAATCGAGATCATTATTCTTTTGGGGACTGGTCTACCGGGTTAAACCGCACGCGCAAAGCAAAAAAGCCCACCAGGGGTTAAAAACGCGACGGCTTGTCGCGTAACTCCCGCTTGTCATCCCCATGCTTATGCTGCACCTATCGGCTCAGGCCGTAAACTCATCGATATGGTCAAAAGCCTCATACCAGTTCGATCCGATTGATGAGTTTACGGCCTGATGACAGGAGTATTTTGAATGGCTGCCCACACCATGTCCGAAGGCGCTGTGTCCTCCGCCCGGGATCGCGAAGCCCGCAACCGCAGAATGATCCGCATCTGGCTTTATCTCGTGCTGATAGTGCTTGCGACGATTGTGTTGGTTGGTGGCGCGACACGCATGACGGGCTCGGGCCTTTCAATTACTGAATGGAAGCCAATCCATGGCATTATTCCACCACTGAGCCATGAGCAGTGGCTTGAGGAGTTCGACAAATACAAGCTCATTCCTCAGTATGAACAACTCAACAAGGGTATGAGTCTGGGTGAATTCCAGCGTATTTTCTGGTGGGAATGGTCACACCGTTTTCTGGCGCGGGGTGTTGGCTTTCTTGTGGCTGTTCCACTTGCCTTCTTCTGGCTCACGGGCCGACTTGAGCGGCTGTTGCAACCCCGGATGATCGTTATTCTGGCGCTTGGCGGCCTGCAGGGTGCTGTCGGCTGGTGGATGGTGGCCTCAGGCTTGAGCGGCCGCGTGGATGTCAGTCAGTATCGTCTGGCAACCCATCTGACGCTCGCCTGCATCATCTTTGCCGCTGTAATGTATGTGGCGCGCGGTCTGGCTGTCTATTCCGAACGACCCGCCGACCGGTCCACGCAACGCCTTGCCGGATGGTTGGTGCTGTTTGTCTTTATCCAGATCTATCTCGGGGCGCTGGTTGCGGGTCTTGATGCCGGGCTTTCCTACAATACATGGCCGTTGATGGATGGGGCAGTTGTTCCCGGCGATATGTTCCCGATCCAACCGATCTGGCACAATTTCTTTGAAAATCCGAAGCTGGTGCAGTTTGTCCATCGCTGCTTTGCCTATTTTGTGCTGCTTGCGGCGCTCTGGCAGGCATTTGCTACGGTGCGCCATTTGCCCGGCACCACCCACGCGCGGCGCGCCATATTCATGGTTGTTCTGGTGCTGCTGCAGGCCGCCATCGGCATTACCACGCTATTGATGCAGGTGCCGATGAGCCTTGGCCTTTTGCATCAGGGATTTGCCATTGTGATTCTCGGCTTTGCCGTGGCTCACTGGCGCGCCACCAAGGGCGCGTATCCTTCGGAAGCGAAAATTGGTGCTGGTTACGGCGTGTAATCTGTATTTGCAGGCAGACTCGGTGTAGTGATTTGAGAGCTTCGCTGGCTATGGTCTGCGAAGCTTTCCCGCCGCTTCGAAAGCCAGAATCATGATCCTAAGTGCGAGACGCTCCACGGCCGCTGTGACAGGTCTGGCAGTCACGCAGATCGTCAGCTACGGCACACTCTATTACAGCTTCAGCATCCTCGAACCCGCCATGGCTCAGGAATTCGGCCAATCGCGCGAATGGCTCTATGCGGCATTTTCCGGAACGCTTCTGATTGGCGGCATTGTCTCCCCATGGTCAGGCCGCTGGGCTGACAGGTTCGGGGCAGGGCGGGTGATGACATTCGGCTCGCTCGCCGCCACTTTGTCACTGCTTTTATGCGTCCTATCGCAGAATTGGCTCTGGTTTGCTCCGGCGCTTGTCACAACCGGCATGGCAACGCCGTTCATTCTTTACAACACTGCCTTCGCGGTTCTCGTGCAGATCGATCCGCAGATGGCCTCACGCCGCATTACCTATTTGACGTTGATCGCGGGGTTTTCCTCCACCTTGTTCTGGCCGCTGGCCACTCGTTTGCTGACGGTTTTTACGTGGCGTGAGATTTATCTGTTCTATGCGGGCCTACAGTTTTTCATCTGTTTTCCTATCCATTTCTGGTTGTCACAGATGACACGGCGCTCGCCAAAACTGCATGGGGAAGTCTCTCAGGAACCAACTTATGCCATCAGTGGGCTATTGCCGCTTGAAAGCAGACGTTCGGCGCTGCTGCTCATCATGGCCGGGTTTTCGCTGGCAAGCTTTTCGCTTTCAGCCATGCTTGTGCATCTCGTGCCGGTGCTTGCTGCCGTTGGCGTTGGCACGTCCGCCGTGCTTGTCGGTGCCATTTTTGGCCCGTCGCAATTTGCCGCCCGATTGGTCAACATGGTTTTTGGCAACAAGCTTTCTGCCATGTCGATTGCAGTCTTGTCGACCGCGCTTATTCCCCTGTCGTTCATGATGCTCATTGCCCCGGAACCCATGCCGCTTGTTGTCGGCGCGGTGCTGTTCGCCATGCTGTTTGGGATGGGATCAGGTCTCAACAGCATTGTGCAGGGCACTTTGCCGCTCGCCCTGTTTGGTCATCAGGGCTATGGCGAGATTCTGGGAAAGATCACATCGGCACGGCTGATCGTTTCATCATCCGCACCGTTCATTTTTGCTTTCATCATGGAAAAGCTGGGGCCCACGCTGGCGCTGTCAGTTGCAGCTTTCGTTGGAATTCTTGGGGTTGTGACCTTCCTGACGCTGGCAGGACTGGTCAGGCGCTCAATCCAGTGATGCCCGCACGCGCTGTACGGCCCTTGCTACGGCAAGGCTTAGTTCCGCTTCGTCAAAATTCTCATCTTCCGTATGCCACGACGCCGACAGACAGGCGTGGCTCATCGCATAATTGAGGATTGTGCGGATATCCCGGTTGAACGCGCGGGAGAAGGTAAGCGCCATCGTGGCAATGCGCTGCTCGCTCGCGCGCAAATCCTGCCGCTCTAATGGATTATAGAACATATTGGCGGCGTCATACATCGGATCGCCCAGGAGCCCCTTGGGATCGATGACCAGCCAGCCGCGATCCCCCAGAAGAATGTTCTCATGATGGATATCGCCATGCAGTGGCTGAACATCCACTGGGTTATCGAGCAGATGGTCAACCACCTTGGCCGCTTCGACAAAAAGACTGTCTGTGCCATTGTGCTGATCAATATCCGCCTTCAGGAACAGGCTGGCAAACTGTTCGCGCAGCGGACGCAGGTCCGATGCAAAAGGTCTGTTGTTGCCGCTATTGTTCAAAAGCTTCAACATAACATCAACCGCGATAGCCGTGGCGGCATCATCGCCATGTTCATCGAGATGGTTGAGCAGGGTGCGGCTGCCCGCATATTCGAGTAGCAGCAGGTTGCCTTGCTCAGCCAGCACACGGATGGCGCCATTACCATCGTGCCAGTCGAGATAATGCACACCGCGCAGCTCTTCCTGCATGCCGGTTGCATTGAGCGCCTTGACGATAGCGGGCGTACCATTGTCCAGCCGCACCTTGATGATGCGGCTGGTATGGGTTTCAACGATTAATTCAGGTGAGGAGACCTGCCATTCCGCAGGAAAAATCTCCGGAATGCGATCAGCCATTGTTCAGCATGAGGTCCAGATTTTGTACCGCCGCACCCGAGGCGCCCTTGCCGAGATTGTCGAGCACAGCGACGAGATTGACCTCTCCCTGACCTGATGTGCCCAGCACGAACAACTTCATGATGTCTGTATCGCGCAGTTCTTCCGCGTCAATCCTTGCCAATGCTGCACTTTCAGCCAGCGGCACGACCTGCACAATGTTCTGGCCGTCATAATGTGCCTGCAAGGCTGCGTGGATGGTTTCAAGCGACGCATTGCCGTTGAGATCACCGGTGAATATAGGGACCTGAACGATCATACCTTGCGCAAAGCGGCCAACACTGGGGCTGAAAATCGGACGCCGGTCCAGATGACCATGGGTTTGCAATTCAGGCACATGCTTGTGCTTGAGAGGCAGACCGTAAAGGAAGTTATTGGCGCTGATATGATCAGGATTAGCAGGGTCTTCCATCTGCGCGATCATCTGCTTGCCGCCGCCGGTATAGCCGGAAACCGCATTGACAGCGATTGGGTAGTCGCCGGGGAGAATACCCGCATCGCGCAAGGGACGAACCAGCGAAATCGCACCGGTCGGATAGCAGCCGGGATTGGCAACCAGCCGCGCATCGGCAATCTTCTGCCGCTGCGCGCGATCCAGCTCTGCAAAGCCATAGGCCCAATCGGGGTGAATCCGGTGCGCCGTGGACGTATCGATGATCCGAGTGGAGTTATGCCCTTCAAGAATAGACACAGCTTCCTTCGACGCATCATCAGGCAGGCAGAGAATAGCCACATCAGCGCCCTTCAGGAAATCGGCGCGCAGATCCTTGTTGCGCCGCTCAGCTTCCGGAATGGACAACACTTCCAGATCATGACGGCCCGCAAGCCGCGTCCGGATTTGTAGTCCCGTGGTGCCGTGTTCGCCGTCGATAAAGATTTTCGGTTTCATGTGAGTTGCCCTTAGAGCTTGGTATTCAGTGAGTTAGCGAGAAAACCGGATTCAACATATAAGAACCCTGAATCAAATTATCAGCTTCATCGCTTGGCTTTTTTCTCAGCAAGAATACCAAGGTAGTACATCGCTATTGTGGCACCCGCGATTGCCGTCACATCCGCATGGTCATAAGCAGGTGCGACTTCAACCACGTCGGCGCCGACAATGTTGAGTTCGGTCAAATGCCGCAGCGCGGAAAGGATTTTAGCCGAGGATGGACCACCGGCAACCGGTGTGCCGGTTCCAGGCGCAAATGCCGGATCAAGGCAATCAATGTCAAAGGTGAGATAGACAGGCTTGCCTGCGGTGCGCTTGATGATCGCCTTGGCAATCTCGGCGGCAGACATCTCTTCGACTTCATAGCCATAAACGATCTGCAAGCCGCAATCATCTGGCGCATGGGTGCGGATACCCACCTGAATCGAATGGGCAGGATCGATAACGCCGTCCCGCGCCGCCCGCCCGACAAATGAGCCGTGATCGATGCGCTTGCCGTCGTCATACCATGTGTCCTGATGCGCATCGAATTGCACAAGCGCAACCGGACCATGCCTGGCAGCATGCGCTTTCAGAATTGGCCAAGTGACGAAGTGATCGCCACCCATGGAGAGCAGGAATGCACCTGATTTAATGATTTTGGCTGCTTCCCGCTCGATCGTTGCAGGGGTTTTCTGGTGATTGCCATAGTCAAGCAGGCAATCACCGTAATCAATCACGGCGAGGTCTTCAAACAGATCGCGCTGGAACGGATATTGCGGATCATTGTCAAAAATTGCCGATGCCCGCCGGATCGCCTGCGGACCAAACCGCGCACCCGGCCGGTTGGAAACAGCCGCATCGAAAGGAATGCCCCAGACAACCACTTCCGCACCGTTGAGATTCTTGGTGTAGCGCCGGCGCATGAACGAAAGCGCACCCGCATGCGTCGGATCGCTCGCAGCGCTGGTCAATGTCCGTGCGGTGAAGGCGTGATCGATGGTCTTCGATGGCATTGGATTTCTAACTCCGGGGAATTCTGCATCTTCATCGCGGCGAAGCTACCGTAAACGCATTTATTGGCAACAAAAAAGCGGACCCGAAGGCCCGCTTTTTGTTCTGTCCAATTGAAACGCTGTATTAGCGCTTCGAGAACTGGAAGGAACGACGGGCCTTCGCCTTGCCGTACTTCTTACGTTCAACAACACGGCTGTCGCGTGTAAGGAAACCACCCTTCTTCAGAACGCCGCGCAGGGCAGGTTCGAAGTAGGTGAGAGCCTTGGAAATGCCATGACGAACGGCACCGGCCTGACCGGACAGACCACCACCGGCAACGGTAGCGATGATGTCGTACTGGCCAGCACGGTTGCTAGCAACGATTGGCTGCTGCAGGATCATCTGGAGAACCGGACGGGCAAAATACTTGCCGTATTCCTTATCGTTGACGATGATCTTGCCGGAACCTGGCTTGATCCAGACGCGGGCAACCGCATCCTTACGCTTGCCGGTTGCATAGGCACGGCCTTTGGCATCAAGCTTCTGGACATGAACCGGTGCAGCTGCCTGCGTCGATGCGGCGGCAGTACCGAGATCTGCGAGCGAGTTGAGCTCAGCCATTCTTATGCGCTCCTTTTGTTCTTGGAATTCAGCGCGCCAACGTCGAGGACTTCTGGTGCCTGAGCTTCATGTGGGTGATTGGAACCTGCGTAAACGCGGAGGTTCTTCATCTGGCGACGGCCGAGCGGGCCACGGGGAACCATGCGCTCGATAGCCTTTTCAACGACGCGTTCCGGAAAACGGCCTTCGAGCAGCTGACGGGCAGTGCGTTCCTTGATGCCACCTGGGTGGCCGGTGTGCCAGTAGTAAACCTTGTCGGTAAACTTCTTACCGGTGAGTGCAACCTTTTCAGCATTGATGATGATGACATTATCGCCATCGTCAACGTGAGGGGTGAAGGTTGCTTTGTGCTTGCCGCGCAGGATGTTGGCAACGATGGAAGCGAGACGTCCGACGACGAGGCCTTCGGCGTCAATCAGGATCCACTTTTTCGTCACATCTGCTGGCTTCTGAGTGAAGGTAGCCATTGTGTTCGTCCTTGAGATCATCCTTCATAAAAGAAGGCTTTTCTTGTTGCTTGCGTTGTGTGGATGGTCGCCATTCACACAACAGTTAAATGCCGCAGGAAGAACCTACGGCAGTCGAGGGGTTCAATACCGGCCTATACTGATCGCGTCAAGCGGAAGTTTTTCTTGTTTTTGACAAATTAAATAATTAAAACAATGGTTTAAGAAAAAGGTATTATATTACCACATAATTTCGGCAGGGTTTTCTGCGTTTTTGGTGCCTACAGGCTCGTTTTCCATAGCAGGCTCATCAACGCGGTGGAATCGAATAGGTCGCGGTTGCATGGGCCACGAGTTCATTATCTCCACCATTGGTCAGCGAAATATCCACCACGGCGAGCCGTTTGCCCAGCTTGAGCAGCCTTGCCGTGGCATCGATAGGGCCGAGTTCTGGCTTGCGCAGAAAGTTGATGTTGAGATTGGTCGTCACAGCCAGCGCTACCGGGCCGATCTGGGCCAGGATCGCGATATAGGCGGCAATATCGGCAAGGGCAAACAGCGTCGGGCCTGATACGGTCCCTCCTGGACGCAAATGTTTGTCCGCCGGGTCAAGTCGCATGGTGGCATACCCCGGACCCGCGCCAGTCACCGTATAAGCCACGCCATCTGCATTCACCTGTGGGAATTCACGCTCGAGAAAAGCTGTTAACGCTTCTACATTCATTGCAGTCCCCACAGGTACGCTCCATCTGTTCTCACAGCACATTCACTGATATTCCTAGCCATCCGTGTCTTCTTTGCAAGGAAGCCAGCCATGAAATTGCTTCGAACCACGCTGTTTGTCATCGCCGTTCTTGCGGCGAGCACTGTGACACCGTCCTTCGGCCAGACTGCGCCGCAGACTGAACCGTTCAGCCTGCCTGTGCGACCGGTGACACTCACACAGGACATTATAAAGCGCTTCCTTTACAGCTTTGCCGCCGTGGGTGCGCAGATGAAGCAGGAAGCGGCCGGAAATGCCACTTCACCGGAAGCGGCGGCGCGGCTGGACAGGAAAGCGGCGGAATACGGCTTCAAGGATTTCAATGACTGGGGCGAAACCACGCGAACGATCATGGTGACCTATCACTGGCTCACCAATCCTGATCCGCGCGAGGAGGTGGAAAAGGCGATTGCTACCATCCCATCAACCCCTAATCTCACGGACAAGCAGAAGGCCGATATGATCGATGGTCTGAAAGCAGGGCTGGAAACGGTGGAGATGGCACGGCCGTCACCGGAGAATCTGGCTATCGTCAAAAAGCATTTAAGTTCGATCAAACCGCTTTATAAACAATGGACAAGTCTCTGATAGGGGGCGTCTGCGCACAGAAATGAGGAGCAATATGGGAGAAGTTCACGTTATCCGGAAGGATGAACCAATCATCGGGTATGAACTCATCTCGGGCGTGCTGCGCCTGACATTGCAGAATCCACCTGCCAATGCGCTCTCGATTGCCATGATGCAATTGCTTCTGGATCATCTGCTCATCGCGCGCGATGACAAGGCAGTCCGCGTCATCATTATCGATTCGGCGCAAAAGCTGTTTTCAGCCGGACATGACCTCAAGGAATTGACGGCACACCGGCAGGACGCTGACCGTGGCCGCGCATTTTTCGAACAGACGATGAAGCTCTGTGCCGAACTGATGCAGGCGATCGTGCACCATCCAAGGCCGGTGATTGCTGCCGTTGATGGCCTTGCAACAGCTGCCGGTTGCCAGCTTGTGGCCTCCTGCGATCTTGCCATCTGCTCCGACAAATCCACTTTCTGCACGCCCGGCGTCCATATTGGTCTGTTCTGTTCCACACCCATGGTCGCACTATCGCGGAATGTTTCGCGCAAACAGGCGATGGAGATGCTGCTGACCGGAGAGACGATCGATGCTTCGACAGCGCGGGAATTTGGCCTGATCAACCGGGTGGTGCCGCAGGAGTACCTGAATCCGATTGTCAGGAAATACGCCCAAACCATTGCAGAGAAATCGACTTTGACCGTTAAGATTGGCAAGGAAGCCTTTTACCGGCAGGCGGAAATGGGCCTGTCTGATGCCTATGATTATACGGCTGAGGTGATGGTGGAAAACATGCTGGCACGCGATGCGGAAGAAGGCATCAATGCCTTCATCGAAAAGCGCAAGCCGGAGTGGAAGGGCGAATAACGGCATGGATCACGATTATTATCCTGACGACTATATCAGCGGCATTCTATCATCGGTCAAAACCATCGCCATGGTCGGCGCCTCCGCCAATGAGGTGCGGCCGAGCTTTTTTGTGATGAAATATCTGATCGATAAGGGCTACCGGGTGATTCCCGTTAATCCGGGGCAGGCGGGCAAGGAAATCCTTGGGCAAAAGGTCTATGCGCGTCTTGCCGATATCCCTGAACCCATTGACATGATCGATGTATTTCGTGCTTCCGATGCAGTGCCTGCGATTGTTGACGAAGTTCTGGCGCTGAACCCACTACCCAAAGTCATCTGGACCCAACTGACCGTTCGCCACGATGAAGCGGCGCGCAAAGCCGAGGCTGCGGGTATTCAGGTGGTCATGAACCGCTGCCCGAAGATTGAATATGCGCGGCTGTGTGGCGAGATCGGCTGGAGCGGCGTGAATTCCCGCATCCTTTCGGCGAAAAAACCGCAGATGCGGCAGGGGTTCCAGAGTTTTGGTTTAAGACAGCCAAAATGATTTGGCGTTAAAGCCGCAATCCCATAGCCTCTGGCAAATCATTGATGACAGGGAGATGAACCATGGCGCATCGCGCACCCGGAATTGAAACTCTTGCCGTCCACGCGGGCGCCCAGCCCGATCCGGCAACGGGAGCGCGTGCTACGCCAATTTACCAGACGACAGCTTTTGTTTTCGATGATGCCGACCATGCGGCATCGCTGTTTGGCCTCAAAGCGTTCGGCAATATCTACACGCGCATTACCAATCCGACCAATGCGGTGCTTGAGGAGCGGGTGGCGGCGCTTGAAGGCGGAACCGCTGCACTTGCTGTCGCATCGGGCCATGCGGCGCAGCTGCTGGTTTTTCACACATTGATGCAGCCCGGCGATAATTTTATCGCCTCCAAAAAACTTTATGGCGGTTCGATCAACCAGTTCGGCCAGTCGTTCAAATCTTTTGATTGGCTTGTGCGCTGGGCGGAACCGGATGATCTCGCCTCGTTCGAAGCGCAGATCGATGACCGGACCCGCGCCATATTCATCGAAAGCTTTGCCAATCCGGGTGGTATTGTCACCGATATCGAGGCGATTGCCGAAATCGCCCACAAACATGGTCTGCCGTTGATCGTCGACAACACGCTGGCATCCCCCTATCTCATCCGGCCCATCGAGCACGGCGCCGATATCATCGTTCATTCCATGACCAAATTTCTGGGTGGTCATGGCAATTCGATGGGCGGTGTGATCGTTGATTGTGGCACCTTCGACTGGTCAAAATCCGGTAATTATCCGCTGCTATCCGAGCCGCGCAGCGAATATAATGGCATCGTCCTGCACGAAACATTTGGCAATTTCGCCTTTGCTATTGCCTGCCGCGTGCTTGGTTTGCGCGATCTTGGACCAGCCTTGTCGCCGTTCAACGCTTTTCAGATTCTGACGGGAATTGAGACATTGCCGCTGCGCATGCAGCGCCATGCGGATAATGCGCTGAAAGTAGCCGAATGGCTTTCTACCCACGAGAAAGTGGCTTGGGTCAGCTATGCGGGACTTCCAAACGACCCATACCACGCGTTGCAGCAAAAATATGCGCCGCGCGGTGCCGGTGCTGTTTTCACCTTTGGCTTGAAGGGCGGTTACGAAGCGGGCGTGAAACTGGTCGAGCACCTGCAGCTGTTTTCGCATTTGGCCAATATTGGCGATACAAAATCCCTGATCATCCATCCCGCATCGACCACGCACCGGCAGTTGAGCGACGCGCAAAAGGTGGCCGCAGGAGCGGGACCCGATGTGGTGCGGCTATCGATTGGTATCGAGACTGTCGAGGATCTTATCTCTGATCTCGATCAGGCGCTGACAAAGGCAGGATGAACCCATGACACATTTTGTCCGTATCGATTTCGGTAGCATTGACCCTGAACACGGCGCACCGGCGGCGGATCGGGTTATCTCCGGCGATCCGCAATTCCGCACTTGGAACTGCGATGAGGCGGAAGGCGGTCTTTATGCCGGGATTTGGGAGGCAACACCGGGCAAGTGGCGCATTTCCTATGATGAATGGGAGTTCTGCCACATCCTGTCCGGCCGCTCGATTGTCACGGAAGAGGGTGGTGAAGAGCGCCATCTGGAGGCCGGGGATAGTTTTGTACTGAAACCGGGCTTTCGCGGCTCCTGGGAGGTGATTGAAACCACCCGCAAGGAATATGTAATCCGGTTGTGAGGCGCTCTTATCTCCCTCATGGTGAGCCCGTCGAACCACGCACMAARCTTTGAGCCGGGCAGTCTGGCACGAACAGTTCATCGTGGTTCGACAGGCTCACCATGAGGGAGAGGGGTGGTTGCAGGGAGTCAAGTTCTGCACCATTGGCGATGTTTTTGCATCTTTTGCGATTAGCCGTGTGGCATCCTCACTCTCCCTCATGGTGAGCTTGTCGAACCACGCACCAAACTTTGAGCCGGGCAGTCTGGCACSAACAGTTCAKCGTGGTTCGACAGGCTCACCATGAGGGAAAGGGGTTGACGGCAGGGGTGGGTCGATGATCACCACTCACCACTCACCACTCACCACTCACCACTCACCACTCACCACTCGACAACCAACTTTTCCAATCCATGGAAATGATAGCTATCGCGGAAGCGTGGGGTCTCCTTCAAATGCAACCCCGGCAGGCGGTCGAACAGCACTTTTAGCGAGACCTGCAACTCCAGCCGCGCTAATGGTGCGCCGATGCAAAAGTGGATACCCGCGCCGAAGGAGAGGTTCTTCTGATCCGTCCGTCCCGGCAGGAATGATCCCGCATCGACAAAGGCATCAGGATCGCGATTGCTCGCACCAAGCATCAAACCGATCTGGTCGCCGGGTTTCACAACGATACCGTCGCCRAGATCGATCTCCTCATAGGCGTAGCGCGTGAACATATGCAGCGGCGCGTCAAATCGCAGGCATTCCTCAACGGTTTGCACCGTTGCATCGGCGTCCCGCAACAGTTCGGCGGCATTGCGGCCACTTTCCAGAATGGTTTTCACCGCATTACCGGTTTGATGAACTGTCGCTTCGTGACCTGCGTTGAGCAGCAGGATGGCGGTCGTGATAAGCTCGTCTTCCGACAGCTTTGCTCCATCTGCTTCGGCCGCGAGCAGCAGACTAAGAAGATCGTCGGCCGGTTCAGCACGCCGCTGTCCAGCATAATCCCGGAGAAAACCCGAGAATTCTGCGGCGGCAGCATTGGCGCTGTCCTCGGACTGCCGGTTGCGGCCATGCATATACATGGCAACCATGCGGTGGGACCAGTCGAGAAGGCGTGGCGCTGCCTCGGTGGGTACGCCAAGCATCTCGGCAATGACTGTAACAGGAATGGGCGTGGCAAAATCGGCGATAAGGTCGGCTTCACCCTTGGTTTCGAACCGATCGATCAACTCATGTGCCAGTGCCTCAATGCGCGGACGCAGGCGCTCAACCTGCCGGGAGACAAACGCGCGATTGACCAGCGTACGCAGCCGCGAATGCGTCGGTGGTTCCAGCTCCAGCATCGAGAACTTTTCGACATGATCGAAGTCTTTGAGGTGAGAGCGGTCGCCACTATTGCCCTGCGAATCTGCGATACCATGACGATTCTCCCGGCCAAAACGCCGGTCGCGCAGCAATTTATTGACGCCGTCAAAGCCGATAAAGCACCAGAACCCGTATTCCTCCCAGAAGAACGCCGACGTCTGCGCATGCAGCGCTGCGTAAGTGTCATAGGGGTTTTGGACGAAGGGCTGGTCGTGTGGATCAAGTTTCAGATGGCGATTGGCAGGATTGAATTGGAAAGAAGCGGGCGTGAGATTCATGATTGATGTACCATTAGGGTCAGGCAAAAGACAGGCAGAGGATGGGCTTGAAGCCGCTTTGCATACGGCGCCAATTGACGAAAGCAGAGCATTCGAGAAGGTCGTCATAGGCACGGCGGCAACGATCCCGCACTTGAGCGATAGCATCAAGCTGCAACACCACGATGCCCCCCTTTTCGACCGTAACAGTGGTCATGCCATCATCCGGTTCATCCAGCGATGTCATGCAATCGACCCACGCATCCATGTTGCGGCCATAGAATACGGGAAAGCCAAAAGTCGCGGCAAAGACATTGTGAAAACTGTCTTCATCGAAAATGTTTGAGCAATCGATGCGAATGGTTTCATATTGCATGCGAATCTTCCTCCTTCACAAGTCATAGCAGGACCCAATCATGAAAATCACCATCGTCGGGGCAGGAATTGCCGGGCTGTCCAGCGCGTGGTCGCTGACCAAGGCGGGGCATTCGGTGACGCTGATCGAGCAGGGACCTATTCCCAATCCGCTTGCGGCTTCCGGTGATCACCATCGTATTATCCGCCGCGCCTATGGTGCTGCCGGTGGTTATGCGGATGCGATTTCCGAAGCCTATGAGGCGTGGGATGAGCTTTGGCAGGACATCGGTGCAACCCATCTTGATCCACGCGGCTTCATCTGCATTTCACGCGAAGCTGATGATGAAGCGGAGGAATATCGCGAAGGGCTGGAGCAGGGCGGTTATCCGCTGGAGATATACGAGCCAGCGGACGCGGTGAAACGTTATGGTTATCTGGAAGAAGGAACATTCCGGTATGCATTCTTCTCGCCTGAGGGGGGAGCGTTGCATTGCAGGAAGATCGCCAGCGACATCGCCCGCTGGCTGCGCGCCCATGGTGCGGTGGTTCTGGAAAATACAAAAGTCACCGCGGTTGACAGTGCCGGCGGTTCGGTCGTGCTGGCGGACGGGACAGTGATTGCCGCCGACAGGGTTGTTGTTACGGCGGGCGCATGGGTCACTAAACTTTTCCCAGACGTTACATCTTCGCTGACCACCTACCGCACTGCCGTTGTTTATCTTGAGCCACCGGCGGATTTAAAAGCTGCATGGGACAGTTCTCCGGTTGTACTCGATGTGGGCGGACGCACGGATGGCTACATTATTCCCGCGAGTGGTGGCGGCGGTCTGAAATTCGGCTCCGGTCTGCACAAGCGCAAATCGCCTGATGCCGATGCTGGTCGGGTTCCGGAAGCGGGTGAGGGTGAGGCGATCCGTAATCTCTTTGCGCCGCCGATGAAGCGGATCGGTGAATACACAGTCACCAACGTTGTCACCTGTGCCTACACGTTCACCTCGGATAACCGATTTTTCGCCACGGAAGAGGGCAAATGTCTCGTTGTCTCCGCCTGTTCCGGGCATGGATACAAGTTCGGCGCGGCGGTCGGGCGGCGTGTAGCGCAGGCGCTGGGAACCGGCGATGTACCCCTGCTCAAGCGCTGGTTGATGGCGGAAGCCGCCTAAGCCGTTTCCGTTGCGCTCCGTCATGATCAGGAGTTTTGGAGGGTATAAAGTCACAGTGAATCTGAAGGCTTTCGGTATGGTTGCGATGAATGCGGAAGCCATGTTCCCTTAATTTGGCCTTCACGGCATCAATATCAGGCTGATGACGACGGACCGTGGCTTTCTGCCAAGTTTCCGGTGTGAACACGCCGAGTGGGAGAAACCGCAGTCTCTTCAGGCCAACAGCGATTGAGACATCGATGTGCGTTCCATCAACATCATGTCCATTAGCACCGAATATCTCAGCGATTTCTGAGCGTCGCTGGCTATACAGGATCTGAAATAGCTTTATTCCCATTCGCCGCGACACCCGCCTGACGAGGCCAAGTCTTGAATGCGCCTGTTCGTAACCTCTGGTGAGGATCAACGTGACGCCCTCTGGCAGTTCTTTGCACACCGCAAGCAAGTGGTTGAACGCCTCGCGATCAATATGGACATGTGATGAGGGCCAGCGCGGGCTTATTCTTAACCCTTGAGAATAACCGGGTTGCAAGCAAAGTAGCCCCGTTTCGGTTGCATCCCGGATATCGGAACTTATCTCGTGGGCATTGACTCTCATTATTGTATTCCGATTTCAGGTATGATTGCGAGATTTTCCGCGAAACTCCGGGGCTGCCTGCAATAGCCGATTTGGGTGATAAAGTGCAGAACATCTTGCGGAACAGGGCGGCAACACCCTATGTATCGAAAGTGTAATCCACGAATCTTGGGGGCGTTCAAACCCCTTGTTCTCCAAAACGCTGAGGCCCACCGATGAGAGATCCAATCGAAACAGCAATGAACCTCGTACCCATGGTCGTCGAGCAGACCAACCGGGGCGAGCGGGCCTATGATATTTTCTCGCGCCTGCTGAAAGAACGCATCATTTTCATTACCGGCCCGATCGAGGACGGCATGGCGACGCTGATCTGCGCCCAGCTGCTGTTCCTTGAATCGGAAAATCCGAAGAAAGAAATTAACCTCTACATCAATTCACCCGGCGGCGTCGTCACATCAGGCATGGCGATTTATGACACCATGCAGTTCATCCGTCCTGCCGTATCGACCCTTTGCTTCGGTCAGGCTGCGTCGATGGGCTCGCTCCTGCTGACCGCCGGTGAAAAGGATATGCGCTTCGTTCTGCCGAACGCCCGTATCATGCTTCACCAGCCATCAGGCGGTTTCCAGGGTCAGGCTTCGGATATCGAGCGCCACGCCCAGGACATCATCAAAATGAAGCGCCGCTTGAACGAGATTTATGTCAAGCATACGGGCCGCGACTACGAGACAATCGAGAAGACTCTCGATCGCGATCACTTCATGACAGCGCAGGAATCACTTGAGTTCGGACTGATCGACAAGGTGCTTGAATCGCGTGCGATCATCGAAGGCGACGCAAAGTAACCGGCTAAATGGCCGCACCGGGCCAAGAATGAACTTTTTTTGACCCGGATGCGGACTTTTTGCCACACAACCGGCTTGCATGCAGGCCAACAGACGTTACGTTAAGTCATTGGTGAGTAGAGGAAGCCTATTCTTCGAATTACTATTCGAATCATTCCCCGCAGGGCATAGTCCAAAGGGGGTGAACGGTTCCCGGCCAAACAGGGCGCCGATACTGAAAGGAAACTGCAATGAGCAAAGTCAGCAACGGCGGCGGTGATTCAAAGAATACGCTTTATTGCTCGTTTTGCGGGAAGAGCCAGCACGAAGTTCGCAAACTGATTGCGGGCCCGACTGTTTTCATCTGTGATGAATGCGTCGAGCTGTGCATGGACATCATCCGCGAGGAAAACAAATCCTCGATGGTGAAATCCCGTGAAGGCGTTCCGACGCCGCAGGAAATCATGGCTGTACTTGATGATTATGTCATCGGTCAGAACCATGCCAAGCGTGTTCTCTCTGTCGCGGTGCACAACCACTATAAGCGGTTGGCCCACGCATCGAAAAACAATGAAGTCGAACTGGCGAAGTCCAACATCCTTCTCGTTGGTCCAACCGGTTGCGGCAAAACCTATCTGGCGCAATCGCTCGCCCGCATCATCGACGTGCCGTTTACCATGGCAGACGCGACGACGCTGACCGAAGCAGGTTATGTCGGTGAGGATGTCGAAAACATCATTCTCAAGCTGCTCCAGTCTGCCGACTATAATGTCGAGCGGGCACAGCGCGGCATCGTCTATATCGACGAAGTCGACAAGATCAGCCGCAAGTCCGACAACCCGTCGATTACACGCGACGTGTCGGGTGAGGGTGTGCAGCAGGCACTTTTGAAGATCATGGAAGGTACGGTCGCTTCCGTTCCGCCGCAGGGTGGACGCAAGCATCCCCAGCAGGAATTCCTGCAGGTGGATACAACCAACATCCTGTTCATCTGCGGTGGTGCTTTTGCCGGTCTCGACAAGATCATCTCGGCACGTGGCGAGAAAACGTCCATCGGCTTTAGCGCTGCGGTCAAAAGCCCGGACGAACGCCGTGTTGGCGCAATCTTCCGCGAGCTTGAGCCCGAAGATTTGCTGAAATTCGGTCTCATCCCCGAATTTGTGGGTCGTCTGCCTGTAATCGCAACGCTCGAGGATCTCGATGAAGCTGCCCTGGTGCAGATTTTGTCGGAGCCGAAGAACGCTCTGGTCAAGCAGTATCAGCGCCTGTTCGATATGGAAAATGTCGAGCTGACGTTCCATGAGGACGCATTGAAGGCGATTGCTCTGCGAGCCATTGCCCGCAAGACCGGTGCGCGCGGCCTTCGTTCGATCATGGAGAAGATCCTGCTCGATACGATGTACGAACTGCCAACGCTCGACGGCGTGCAGGAGGTTGTCATCTCCGGTGATGTGGTTGAAGGCAATTCACGCCCGCTCTACATCTATGCGGAGCGCAAGGAAGAGAAGGGCAACGTTTCGGCTTAAAGCGTCAAAGCGATGTCAGAAAAGCAAGGGCTCCGCATCAGCGGGGCCTTTTGCATTTGTTGCTCGTCTTAATTGCGCCACGAAACAATATTTACGATTGATTAACTATGAGAGGCGCACAATTTTTGTGAGAGCAGCGTAGGCGTAAAAGCCCGAAGCGGGCAGTATCGCCCCGGTCGACCGATGATTTCCACGAAAATCATCCTCTTCAGAGGTGTGCTGCATCGCAAAAGATTGCGCTTGGACGTTGGTAGGAGCAGGATAGATTACGATTCTGTGACTGTGCTTGAAACCGGGGCGCTTGAAACGAGAGCCCCGCCACTCCAAGTAAAGGTTAAGCTGCACAACCGGTAGTACGCCGCTCTTCGCATGATCCCAAAAATGGATCCCGATTTTTGGAAAAGATCATGCAACCAAAGGGTACCCGGATGTGGCGATCTAGGCCGATTGGCCTGAGAAAGGACATGAAATGACGGTTGCAAGCAAGAAGACACCAGCGGGTGGGGAAAGCGGGCTTTATGCCGTTTTGCCATTGCGCGATATCGTTGTCTTCCCACACATGATCGTTCCACTCTTCGTCGGTCGCGAAAAATCCATTCGCGCACTTGAGGAAGTAATGGGCGTCGACAAGCAAATCCTGCTTGCCACACAGAAGAACGCTGCGGATGATGATCCGCAGTCGGATGCGATCTACAGCATAGGCACCATTGCCAATGTCCTGCAGTTGCTGAAACTGCCGGATGGAACGGTAAAGGTACTGGTTGAAGGTATTGCCCGCGCTGAAATCACCAGTTTCAGTGATCGTGAGGATTACCACGAAGCCAATGCCACGACGCTGGCAGAACCATCAGAAGATCCCGTTGAAATCGAAGCTCTGGCCCGCTCTGTCGTGTCCGACTTTGAAAACTACGTGAAGCTGAACAAGAAGATTTCGCCAGAAGTTGTTGGCGCCGCCGGACAGATCGAGGATTACTCGAAGCTGGCCGATACGGTTGCCTCGCATCTTGCGATCAAGATTCCTGAAAAGCAGGACATGCTGTCCATTCTTTCCGTACGTGCACGGTTGGAAAAAGCCATGTCGTTCATGGAGTCGGAAATTTCCGTTCTTCAGGTGGAAAAGCGTATCCGCTCGCGCGTCAAGCGCCAGATGGAAAAGACCCAGCGCGAATACTACCTCAATGAACAGATGAAGGCGATCCAGAAGGAACTTGGCGATGGCGAAGATGGCCGCGACGAGGCAGCCGAACTGGAAGAGCGCATCAAGAAGACAAAATTCTCCAAGGAAGCGCGCGAGAAGGCCAATCAGGAGCTGAAGAAGCTTCGTCAGATGAGCCCGATGTCCGCCGAAGCGACGGTTGTTCGCAACTATCTCGACTGGCTCTTGACCATTCCGTGGAACAAGAAGTCGAAGGTGAAGAACGATCTGAACCTCGCCGACGAGGTTCTGGACGCCGAGCATTATGGCCTCGACAAGGTGAAAGACCGGATTGTGGAATACCTCGCCGTACAGGCGCGGTCGACCAAGATCAAGGGTCCGATCCTGTGTCTCGTTGGTCCTCCCGGCGTCGGTAAGACGTCTCTGGCCCGTTCGATCGCCAAGGCTACCGGCCGCGAATACATCCGTATGTCGCTTGGCGGCGTGCGTGACGAGGCTGAAATCCGCGGTCACCGCCGCACTTATATCGGTTCGATGCCCGGCAAGGTCATCCAGTCGATGAAGAAGGCAAAGAAGTCCAACCCGCTCTTCCTGCTCGACGAGATCGACAAGATGGGCCAGGATTTCCGTGGCGATCCGTCATCGGCTCTGCTCGAGGTGCTCGATCCGGAACAGAACTCAACCTTCATGGATCACTATCTTGAGGTCGAATATGACCTTTCGAATGTGATGTTCGTGACGACGGCCAATACGCTGAACATCCCCGGTCCTCTCATGGATCGTATGGAGATCATCCGTATTGCCGGTTACACGGAAGACGAAAAGGTCGAGATTGCCAAGCGGCACCTATTGCCCAAGGCTATCCGCGATCATGCGTTGCAGCCGAAGGAGTTCTCGGTTTCGGAAGGTGCCATTCGTGCCATCGTGCGCGATTACACCCGCGAAGCCGGTGTTCGTAGCCTCGAACGCGAACTGATGAAGCTTGCCCGCAAGGCAGTGACGGAAATTCTGAAGTCGAAGACCAAGAAGTCGGTGAAGGTCACTGAGGCCAACATCAACGATTATCTCGGCGTGCAGAAGTTCCGCTTCGGCCAGATCGACGGTGAAGATCAGGTTGGTGTTGTCACAGGTCTTGCCTGGACTGAAGTGGGCGGCGAATTGCTGACCATCGAAGGCGTCATGATGCCCGGCAAGGGCCGCATGACCGTCACAGGCAATCTGCGCGACGTGATGAAGGAATCGATTTCTGCGGCGGCATCCTATGTCCGCTCAAGGGCTATCGATTTCGGTGTCGAACCGCCGCTCTTTGATCGCAGGGATATCCACGTGCACGTGCCTGAGGGTGCGACACCCAAGGATGGACCTTCGGCCGGTGTTGCCATGGTAACAGCGATCGTTTCGATCCTGACCGGTATTCCTGTGCGTAAGGATATCGCCATGACTGGCGAAATCACATTGCGCGGACGGGTATTGCCGATTGGTGGTCTCAAAGAGAAGCTGCTTGCCGCCTTACGTGGTGGCATCAAGACAGTTCTGATCCCGGAAGAGAACGCCAAGGATCTGGCGGAAATTCCTGATAATGTGAAGAACGGCCTTGAGATCATCCCGGTCAGCCACGCCAACGAGGTGCTCAAACACGCGCTCGTGCGTGCGCCTGTACCGATCGAATGGACCGAGCCGGTTCATGTACCGGCAGCTGCATCCACCGAGGATGATGCTTCGGCGCAGATCGCGCACTAAGATCGAAACAAACAAAAAGCCGGGCAAGAAATTGCCCGGCTTTTTTGATTCTATCGGTGGATGTCTTAGAGCGTGCCCGTGAGGATGCCGACACCGGCAAGGGCCGCAAGCCCACCAATAAGCCTGACAACGCTGGAGCCCACGCGCTGGCCGATTTTGCCGACAGCAAAGCCAATGCCAATACCGGCGATGTGGAGCAGGGCGGTCGCAGCCATGAACCCACCCGCATAGGCAAGACCACCGGCACTCTCAGGCATTTCCGCGCCATGGGCATGGCCATGGAAAACCGCAAACAGCCCCACCAGGCCAGCTGCTATGGCCACCGGCGCCTGAACCTCAAACGCCACGGCTGCACCGAGCACGATGACCGAGAGAGCTATTCCAAACTCCACGAAGGGCACAGTGATCCCGGCAACGCCGAGCGCGCCGCCGACGGCCATCATGCCGACAAAAGCGGCGGGAACGAGCCAGAGGGCGCGACCGCCCAGCTGGAAGGCAAAGATGCCGACGAGAATCATCGCAAGGACGTGATCAAGGCCGGATATGGGGTGAGCAAAGCCGTGGGTGAAGCCACTGGTCTCCCCCACGCCCACATGGGCATAGGCAAGGGCAGGGTAGAGTGTAGCGAGTGAAAAGACGGCGAATCGTGACGTGCGGATCGTTACCATGTGTTGTTCCCATTATTTGGTTTGTCTCTTGGAAGGAGAAACACATTGTTGCCGCAGAAAATGATGCGTGCAATGAGGAAAACACAGGGCCTGTTCGAAATTAGCGGAGAAAGTCCGAGGGGCGCCCTATCCAAGAACTCCAAGAACTTTGACCAAATCAACTGTAGAATTTGTCCAAAGAAAAGTTTCATTTTCCCGAACCCACACCGTTAGTTCCGTGTGGGTATTGCCAATAATTCATCGCAGTCGGCGCGTAGTGTACTTGGGACGCCGAATCAGAAGTAACTGAGTTTTCGTTGCCGAACGAGATCAGGATAGAGTGGCGATACACCTGTTATCTCGCGAAGTTCCCATCCTTTTTTGAAAAGTATCATCGGGATTGCCCGCTCAAGGGCGTGACCGTACGTTCCGTCCCTCTGGCCATCTTCACGTTCAAAACTATTACGGTCAACGATTTGTGCGGCCTGTTTTGCGCATTGTGCACGTATCCAAAACATAGTTCCAGCAAAGAAGCCCAAATCGTCTGCGTCATCTGACGGTGTTCCGGCAGTTGCCATGAGAGAGAAGACGCGGTCTCTGTTTGCGCCCCAATAGTTGGGGCTACTCACAAATGAATGATCCGGTCCCAGTATGCCCAACTTTGGGTTATTCTTAAAATTGGTAAGTATGACTTCGATGGATTCTTCTGACCCTGCCAGACTTGTAAGCATATCTTTGCGCCATGACTCACCTTTGGGTGAGTAGAGACTGCGCTTCCCGTGTATCTTTAGTATCGGCGTATCATCATCAATATCTAACGTTGGCAACAACGAGAAAAATGGCAGAACATCGCGGCCTCTATTCTCCGCGGGATGTACTCCAAGGAATACATGGCGCCTATGCCATTTAGCCTTGAATTTTGCCAGAACGTCACTGTTGGATGACGTGACGTGTATGTCTGTTCCGTCGGGGAATCTGTCGAAATAAGCCAAAAGTTCATCAACAACTTCGGGATAGTGGCAGTGGCAAACGACAACAGCTTTGGGCTTCTTAACGCCGGTTAACATTGCTGTTTTAGGACCATTTTCACGAGCCCGGTCGGAAATATCTTTCAACCAGTTGCCACCCTTGAGGGCGAGTGGATTTCTGACGATCCTTTCATACTTAATTATACCAAGCTCCTTGTCGATTTGCTTGGCATGGTCATGAGTTGGATTGATACCCCTTTTGTTGGAGAATACCTTCTTTGCCTTAGTCTCCACTAACCCTGAGAATGGGGCATTTAGATCATTTAACTTGTGCGAAAATCCCAGTTCGTACGAGAAAATCACATGTTCTCGCGACGCAAGGGGTCTTACTGAATGGAGAAATTCGGAAAATTCCCGCCGTTCAAAAACTTCGCGTTTCACGGAAAAAAGGTAACTTTGCCCATGGCGCACTATCTGGTTGGAAACAGTGGCGAACAAGGCCATTCGCTCGCTTTCAACTAACCGTTCAATAGTCAGACGGAAGACATCGCTGCGGGATACAAAAAAACTGTCATTACAAAATAGAATTTGTTTTACGGGCGCAGCACCTTTCAGGGCGTCATAACCGACGGCATAACTCATAAAGTCGTAGCCAATGTTCTTCCTTCGGATTACAGCGAATCCAAGGTCTTTTGCAACCTGACTATCTTTTTCTGAAATGCCCGTAGAGACAACCACCCCAGTTGAGGCAAATAACCTAACTGTTTCCAGAAGTAAGCGCCAGTTTGACGACCTTTCCCCGCTGGGATCGAAGTGAGCAATGATAGCACCTACAGACATTTATTGCCCTCGTACTTTTCTCATAGTGCGAAAAATCTTTCTGGCTATGCGATAAGCAATAGGATTGCCGCGTAGCTTTTGCGCAATCGCCGAAGCAAGAGAGACGGGAGCAGGTATTTGATGTGCCTTGAGATGTGAGATATCTGCCAATGCTTCACTATATCGTATCTCAAGCCCAGATAAATATTTGAAGTTTCCTAGGTCATAATTCTCGATAGAAGCAAGGGCTCCCATAACATTATCGTGGGGTGGTGTGGGTGTCACATATCGATCAATGTTTACTGACCTATGAACTGCTTCAAGGTGTTGGTGCCCATACTTTAAACATGGCTCCAGATGACATCCCTCGGCCCATTCATTCCAAGCGTTGATGAAGACAAACTTCTCTTTGTTTTGTTCATCAGCGCTGGTTTTCAAGCTTTGGTTTCGCAACCATAGTTCGAATAGTTCGGGCGATGAGTTTATGAAAGTGAACGGATCATTTTGCCTGCGCGCTGTGTTATCCCAAGATGGCATAGCGCCATGAAAGAACAGAAAATCATCATGTCTGCGGTTAATGGACTCCGTCATGACGGAGCGATAGTCCATTATATTTCCACGAAACTCCGGATTGGTGATCCTTGGTCTTGTTGAGCTGAAGGCATTACCAAGATATTGATGTGGAGGAAATTCTACCAGAGCATCTGCCCCCCAATCATCGGGATGGAAAATGTCATAGAAGGCTACGGAAGCAATGAATAATCCCGGTAGTCCAGCTTCCTTTGCGCGCTTTCGCCAATGCGCAAACGTTGCTTTTGAATCCGTAAGGATATCTGGACGATAGATGATTATAAGTGGTAATCCGTCGTATCGAATATATCGGTCATCCCGCATGTAGGGAATGACATCGTCGATAAAGCGATTGTCATTTTCGACACTATGTTCATTGGCCAAGAGAATTTCGTTGTTGCCACCATCCCAGCGTTTTGTCCAGTTCTCATTTGCCCAGCAAAAGCAAAATGGGAAATCGATCTTGTTGTTAACGAACACATCGATTGGCTTTTCAAGAATTCGACGACCTGAGAACCAATAATAGTAAAAGCAGAACCCGAATATGGAATTGGCCTTTGCCAATTCGATTTGAGCCTGCATGGTTTCAGCCATACGGAGGTCATAAAATCCAAGATCTCTGGGGATCTGAGGCTGATTGTGACCCTCAAAATTTGGTCGTGCCTTCGCGACATTTGTCCACTCTGTGAAACCCGGCCCCCACCACTCTGAGTTTTCTTTCACTGGATGAAACTGTGGGAGGTAAAACGCAATTGGCTTAATCATATTGGCTCTTCTTACAAGGATAGGTGGCGTTGTCATTACCCCCCCAACTCTTGGTGTCAAACTTTTTGGTGCACTAAGCCCAACATTGGGATGTTACGCCATCGGTTTCTTGCAAACCACAACCTCGGTGTATTCTCCGATGATGCCATGCTCTTTATCGCAGAACCGATAAACGCGAACATTAAATGGTGCCCACTCAGCGATCTGTTGGTGTAGATCATAACCATAATCTACTGTAACGATTGATCCTTCATTGCTAACGGGATTTCCGTGAATTTCAGGCTCTTTAATATCGTGACGCGTTCCGTCTTGATTGAACACAAACCGGCGCTCCCAGCCTGCAACCTGGTTCTTTCGAACCGGAAACGTGCAGATGTATAAGCCACCTGGCTTCAAGGTCCTAAAGACTTCTGAGAAAACTTTCTCAGGATGATAAACATGCTCCATCACATCAAGTGACACAACAATATCAAACTGACCATTAGAGAATGTCTGCTTTTCCAAGTTCTCATTTCTGACCCCGCCAACGACATCGCCCCACTTGTTGTCGGGGAAATACTGTGTCGCAATATATCGAGAACACTCTTTGGCGATAACAGCCGATATTCCGCGAGGTGATGGTGAGGATTCGTGTATGGCCAAATTCCGCCAGTCTGGGCGTTGCTCTGAAAGAACAAGGGCTAATGCGCGTTCACGAGGAACCGAGCCTGTGGGGCACTTTGTGCAGTTAAGATAATCGCGGTGCCAATCATTGTGCCCTTCAAAAACTGTATCCTGCCTACAAACGGGACAGTACCCGAGCAAACGAAAAGGCTTCGGGCGACCATCGTCATTCGTAGTATTCTCCAGCAACATATCCGTCTCCTCCAAAAATGAGGCTTCTTATAGAATCGAGGCCCTTACGATACTAGTTAAAATCTGTATTCCTACTCATAGCTGGTGTCGAATAAGGGTGTCGAGGAAGTTTGGGTACCAGAAGGGTTTCTGGTTCGCATAATAATTTGCAGGATTGCACGCGCAAGAGTGGGCACTCTCATGCCCAAAAATGGCCAATGAATCCCTTGTATCTACCAAGCTTTCGGTAAATTCTAACTATCAAAACGTTCAGGGATTGGTGGGCGATGAGAGACTCGAACTCCCGACATCTTCGGTGTAAACGAAGCGCTCTACCAACTGAGCTAATCGCCCCTCACAGAGGGTGTGTGGGGAGCGTTTAGGCGTTTCGCGCGCTATTGGCAAGGGGGTATGCGACACTTTTATGATTTGTTTGAAGAGTTTTTCACAATCGCATTTTTCGTGTTGCGAAGCGCTTGACACTCCCCTGCGAACCCCTTAAACGACGCCTCACACCAGATGAACTTCTGGTTTGCAAAGTGCGCGGGTGTAGCTCAGTTGGTTAGAGTGCCGGCCTGTCACGCCGGAGGTCGCGGGTTCGAGCCCCGTCACTCGCGCCACTTTTCTCTCAAGTAAATCAATTAGATACTCGCTTGATAGAAAAGTGGCGGACCCCGCAGTTTCAACTCGTTTTCTTAACCAGTTTCAACTTTTTGATCTCATTCTGTTCGGAAGCGATATTCTTGCGACCGATTTTTCTTGATTCATCCGCTGCGCGAACCGAGGCCAAATTGACCGGCATATACGTTTTTTGCAACGTTTTGTTCTGATCGATGCTGTTACCCATCTTGGCAGCCATAGATTCGACAGTCCCGCCGCCCGATACGGCTTCAACCGCGCCAGTGCGCCGCATGTCCATCAATCGGCACTTTTCTTCTTTACCGAGGACTGCGCGCCGAATGTCTGCAACGTCATCAATGAGACTGCTCTTCTGATACGGAACGGGGCTATGTCGGCGTCCCCCCTTCGGTCCCGGCGCTGCGCCACGCGTTCTAAAAATTGGAGCATCATCGTGTAGTTCGAAATCCAGCCCAGACACATATGTTTGAACCAATTGCCGTGTCGGGCGGGATATAATCCCGAATGCTGTTTCTCCGGTTTTGTGCCGCTGGATTACAAAGCCCCAATCTGCCCCAACAGAAACTGCGTGCGACGGCGTGAGCGTACGGCAATCGACAGGGGAAAAGCTAGTGTCCCATGCAATGGCGATTATGCATGCAAGCCCTTTGAATCCTGCACGCCATGCGCCTTTCACGAACCGGATGACTTCCGACTGGGTCCAAATCTCGGTTCGACCTGGCACACTTTGTTTTTGGATTGCCCGGGAAGGGTCTTGTTTGGGGGTGCAGAGCTTCATGGCCGTCATGACGGTATAGAGCGCCCGCCACGTCTTCATCGTACGCCCTGCTTCCCCTACACCCTTTTTCGCGATCATCCGATGATACCAAAGGTCCATCATTTCCATTGTGATGGTTTCGGGTGCCACATCGCCAAAAACATGCTCAATGTATTTCCAGCCACGGTCCCAGTCTTCGCGAGTTCGCGATGGCTTGGTCTCCCATTCTTTGGTGCGGCGGAACCGCTCAAATGCATCTCCAACACTGTTTTTGGGGTATGCCTTTATGAGCGGTGCGTCCAACCCTTTGCGGGTTCGTTGATAGCGTTCTTCCCATTCTCGAGCGATCGCCCAAGCTTCTGGACCATCGTGTCCGCATGAGATGATTCTAAAGCCAAGTAGTTTCATCGTGGGAGTGGGCATCCAATATGCGTGCTTACCCTTGCGAACAACATAATGTTTTAGCTTTACGCTACCCAAGTCTGGTCATCCTCTGCGCAAAAACGTCTTGTGCGTTTAGCGCCAAGGTTTTTTTGTCGTTCTGCCTAAGCCGACGCGACGGTCCAACCATACGTCAATGGCTGTAAGGTCGTAGTGACCAGTAACGGGGCAAGGCTCGGGAAGTCCGATCTCCTCAAGTGCATGTCTCATTCGGTCAAACTCTATGAGGGTGAGGTGCAAGCGACGTGCTGCTTTCACCGGAGGAACCAAACGCGGCTCTATTGAATAGCGAATGTCAGCCATGGAGTTTACTCCCGTTTTCAATCGGCAGCCATCCTGCAACGCTGTCTTGCGTGGGTGGGGTGGTATAGAGCGGTCGCACGAACTCGTTTTCGTGTGTCTTGCTGACGCTCAAATAATGATGGTGCCCGCTCTTGGCTAACTTCTCCAAACCGTCAGTGCTGGCGTATCCAACCGGCTCTCCCTCCTGTAGGCGGGATAGGGCAGCGGCGACTGTTCGCGCTACCCCATCAGCCCAATGATTGGGATGAAAGAACAGGACTTTGCCTCGACCGTGCGTAATATCGAGCGGATGGCAATGTTCGCGGCTTCCCGCCATGGAAAGCTATTCAAAGAATTCAGTCTGTCGGAGTGGAGCAGTTCGGTAGCTCGCCAGCCTCATAAGCTGGAGGTCGCAGGTTCGAATCCTGCCTCCGCAACCAGTTTGGCGTTTATCTTCGGTCGATGCCGGAGGATGATTGTTGCTCAATCATCGGTCTGGATAGAGCCTTGCAAGGGGTATCGCCAATTCAATCAGGACGGCGGCGCTGAAAGCAGAAGCGCCTTCAAGACGCTGATTTTACGAGGAACTCATAGACAGGCAAAGCTCTTTGGAGCCGCTTGAATAAATGAAGGATTCACTATGGAATTTAACGAACGTTATTCGGAATCTTAAAGAGCAGATTTGAAACTCTCTTTCTTCGCCAAGGGCGCAAAAACTAACGTCCGCAAATCTCTCATCTGAATCGTCCAATAATGTTCCGTAAACCTTCCAATCTTTAGCTTTGGCTTCATCGTCATTTAGAAAAATCTCGAGTCTTGGATTCTCTCTTTTTTCAAGATGATAGGACAACTTTATTATTAGGTCGAAGGCCTCCGCATAAAATGCATTGTAAGGCCCCCGCATAATGCTGATTTTCTTGGTCTGGCTATCAACTTTCATGTGTTCCCTCATCAGTTTGCCCGCCCTTTCTGGCGCGAGACAGTAAACCGCGCATTTTTCATTTGGAACACAATATGCGATGCATCCACTTTGTTGGCTTTCGGGGTGAGGAATATCACTCAGCCGTCAAAGTGTTTGGCAAGCCGCATTTCATTCATCGCGGATGGGCTTTGAGAGCGCAGCGCGAGATTGCCGACAATGACTTTGTAGTCTTTGCAACTGGCTCACACGATCAGGAGCCGCGCCACCGGGGTCGCGTTGCCGCCCATTAGACCTCCCGATCGAGCCTGCGACACTTTCCGACAATGCTATGCGTCAGGCCATGCCTTCAACACGCGCACGTCTCTCGGCCCAGCTCCAGGCCAGAGCTGCATCACGTACTGATCATTGCCTTCAAGACCATCTTCGCTGAGCGTGTCGAGACCCGATAGAGCGGCGCGCACGCAGAGCGGACCTGCTTTCACTGAAAGTCGCGAAGCAGTGGGATCATAGTCCGTCAAGCCAGCCAGGACGAGGCGTCCAGACGGGCAGTCGAAACAAGCTTCAACAACGTGCTGATAAGCGTCAAGATCAACAGAGGGGCGTTCGTTGTGCCATTCCACGCTGACCGGAACGGGCATATTCCGCGCCGTGTGGAGAATTACCCCATGCGGCCCGGCTATGAGACGGCGGGCGATCGCTTCATCGGTGTAGTCCTCTGGTAGACCCGGATGGTCCTCGTCTCGCAGGTATATCTGGAAATAATCAGCGAGAAGATTGCCCTGATAAAGAACTTGGGACGGAGCTGCCCCATCAGCCACGGAACTTACCATTCCTAGCACTCCAATCCCAAGCAAGGTGCGTCGTCTCATATGCAATATAGGCCTTTTGCTGCATTCTTCCTGGCAATCAAGGCATGTCGATGAATTCCGTGCGCTCTCTCGCACATTACGCAGTGCAGCGATGAGACGCAATGACCGCTCCTGGCGCATTCTTGCCATCAATGTCGAAGCGGCATTTTTCGGAATGGCAATCGAGCCTGGTCAATGTGCGAGGAAAGCACCGCTTACAGTTCGCTGCTCAATCCTAGACATTCTCCGCCCCCAAATAGATTTTTAGAGAGCAAATCAATCGTGAGCCTGACTCCAAAGCAAGTTTTATTTGCTCGGGTGTCTGGACGGAAGTCAAGAACTGGACACAGCTCGGCGCATTCGGCGCATTCGGCGCATTCGGCGCATTCGGCGATGCGGCAGCCCTCATTACGACCCAGCTTATCGACCGCAAGCGCGACGTGAAGCAGAAGGGCACACGCAATGCGGGCCAGATGCAGAATGTCTTTGCCATCGCTGCATCCGATCCCGGCCAGATCGCACTCATCGCCGCTGAAAAGACTGACCTGAACTATCCGTTCAAGGTCGAGGGCAACGACAAGCCTGCAGTTGGCGCAAGCCCCAAGAATTCACTGCGCTATTTCATCGGTCTGGTGACATCCGCGCAGGAAGCAGGCGGTGCGGCCAACACAGTGCAGAGCCTCAATGCAACCGTTGAAATCAACTCGAACGTCGTCAAAGTTGCCGCTTCGGCGACATAAGGAGCCTTCGCATGAATACCAAAACACAGAAGATCAACGATCTCTCCGCTTTCGATAGCCTGAAAGATGCGCAGGAATCGGGCATTGACATCGAGATCCGGGATCCTGCGGGTCAACCTATCGGCATCTCGATCAAGATTGCCGGACCAGACAGCGAGCGCCAACGGAAAGCCATTCAGGCAATCACAAACGAACGCATCAACAACGAAGACCTTGCACAAGCTACTGCCGAGGATTTTGAACAGAGAACGCTCAAGATCATCGCGGCCAGCGTCATCTCCTGGTCGCCAATCGTGCTTGACGGCGCTGATCTTCCTTATTCTGAAGACAATGCAATCCGCCTCTTTGCCCGGTTCCCATTCATTCGCGAGCAGGTCGAACGGAAAGCTGGCAAACGTGCGGGTTTTTTGAAGCGCTCATAGCAGCGCTTCGAAAGGCCATCCGCGATAACCACGTTARTCGGCGGCCGCGCATTCCCGCCGCCGGTCAACACGTATGGGAGTGGTTCGTCTAACCGCATCTTGTTCAAGCTCATTTGGAGTTCGTTCGATCCACTCGCTAAGCGAAGTGCCGAAATAGTTGTGTGTAGGTTCTTTTGTCATTGTTGATGTAATTTCCTTGCGTGGAACTTGTCGTGCTGGTCGACGTTTCATGCCATGCGAAAACACCCATTTGAATCTGTAACCGTTGAAACCAAGAAAGTTGGCCAACTCCGAAATATCACTTCGGTGGAGGAGGCGGCAGAGTTCTTGCTTTATGATTGGGCAAAACGGGAAGGCCCCACCTATCTCGCAGCACAGCAATCATGTTTGGACGCGCTGCAAGAGGAGCGCTCAGTTGATGAGGCGAGAGAGGCCTTTATAACGGCTGCAAAGGCCGCTTACATTTTTATCAAGGAAGGGCGTTGATTACCGCGGCGAAATTCTTGCCGTTCACTGATTGATACTGGCGTGAAGTTCCTCCCAATCCTTCGCCAATGTTCTTTGCTCATTCCGCAAGAAATAGATGAAATTTAACGGGAGCACGATGAATGCGATAACTGATATCGGCAATAGGAAGTTCAAAGGCAGCAGCCGGAATATGTACGTCACCGGGAGTTGAAGTAATAGAATGAAAAAACTGTAAACCAGAATGAAGCACCCGATCGGAAATCCAATTGCATAACCAACATACCATTTATTGATATGATCAAAAAAGGCCATATAAAATACGCAGGTACCGACAAAGAGGGGGATTGTAATAACAACCCAAATAGTTACTTCAATTGACAAAGGGTTTGGTGCGGTCAGCATTTGAAGGATGGATGCAAGGATAAGAAAAATCCCATAGCATTTCAGGAGAATCCAGATGCAAACCATACGATCTAATGGCTGGGGACCATCCTCCATTAATTCCTCCGCATCAAATTCTTGAGCTGAATCTCAACGTCAGTCTTTGTCCTGGCATCTAGCGCAAGAGCGGTGTTGTCGGAAACTTCAATAATTGCATTCATTTCAACATCCCAATAGCCATGTCGGCAAGCTGCGCGATCTGCGAAATTGCTGCGATAAACACCGTCCATTTAATTATATTGCTATAGATGCTCAGGTTCATTTGAGCCTGATGATAGGTATCAGGGTTGTCCATGCTCGAACCGAACCAACGCGTTCTTTGAAAGAGTTTAACCATCCAATTATACTTACCAATGAGGTACCAAGATAAAGCTGCAAAAATAAGCAGACCGGGTAAGGTCGCGGCGGTGAATATCCATGGTGTTTGATAGTGAAAGTATAAACCTTGTAGATCATCGCGTGTCGAACTCAGTGCAATAGATAACAGAGAAAAAGTCGCAATCCCGGTGATAAAAATAACCCAAAAAAATTTAGAAATTGCTTTCAGGTTTCTCGTTGTTTCGACTTCGTAATTCTGTGCTAAAAGACCGCTCATATTGGCTTCTTCCGGTTGAACAGATTTGACTATCTATTGGAATTATCTTGCGTCATTGCGCTCGGAGCAAGAGCGGTGTTGTCGGCTACCTCGATGATCGCTGCAATCACTTCCTGCTGTTACATCCGGCAGTTGACGCAGCGGCGATTAGATCAATCAATCCATCTTCAATTGCCAATTAGCAGTCGTTGAAGCGGTAAGAATAGGTCCCCTTGCCTTTGGAGGCTTCATTGCGATTCAGTGCAAAGCTTTCTTTGTTTTACTCAACTCATTCTCAATATCGGCAATCACCTTATCAACCTGCACGACTGGCCCTTCTGTGGTGCGGTCGAAGCAGATACCCACTTCCAAACCTTGCTTTCTCAAGTCTGGCAAAAATTCATTAGTATTATATCCAGCTCGAAGGTCGCCACCTCGGAACCAAGAAGCTGATGCGGTGCAAATGCTTCTGGTCCTGCCCATAGTTCGGCGAAGATGACGGCGGGCCATAATGGACAACAGACGGTTTGCGACCCGGAATCGGTTTATACTGCTGTTTCTGCCACCAATACAATCGTTCTTGAACTTTATCAGAATTCCGGCAGCGCCCTTAACTTGAACCCTTCGCTTCTCTACGTTTTGTTCATGTAGTGTTTCTCCCATTGCCTTCGATTCCATGTGTGTTTATCTAGTTGATAAAAATGGGGGAAGGTTATGTGGGTTGATACAATCATAAGAAGCGCTGGGGAATCTATTCCAGAAGCGCCCAAGTTTCCACCAGTTGATGTTCAGGAGAGATTTGTTGGCAGAAGCGGCAAGCCCGCTCTTGTTGAAGTACTTCCCTTCATTGCTCTGATTAGAAAGTACGCGAGAATCTCTAACAATACCAAAATGATGGACTTCGGTGTCGGATGGGGCCGTATTGCAAGGTTCTTTCAGGACGCAATATCAGAAGATACCTTCTATCTTGCGGATGTCGATCAGGAAGCGCTTCAATGGTGCGTTGACTGCTCGGTGAAGGGGAATCGGGTTCTTCTTGATCCAATCGGTTCTCTACCAATGCAAGATGGAACACTGGATATTATCTACTCATTTTCGGTGTTTTCGCATCTATCGGAAGCGTCCGCCAAGCATTGGCTGAATGAGCTACACCGTGTTTTGAAGCCCGGCGGCGTATTGATTTTTACAACGCAGTCGATGCGGTTCCTGCACTTAGTCAGGGCATGTCATGCAAAAGCGCGTCCAAACGATATCGAACGTAGTATCGGGCAGTACTTTGGTTCCAATCCACAACGCGCAGTTGACCGGTATGCCGAAGGAAAGCACACCTACACAGATGTTGGTGGTGACGGCGGCGGCGGTGTTCTGAGTGGTGAATTTTATGGGTGGGCAGCCATACCGCCACGTTGGGTCCACTCGACCCTCGGCGGCATGTTCAAGGTGATGAAGTACATCGATAATCCCAAGGTGCAGGAACAGGCAATCTTCGTGCTTAAGAAGCATCAACCGCTTCGCCAGCGTATTGCGGCTTGGTTCGGTCGATAAAAACCTAGATCGCATACTCACAGCCTTAAAGCCCCAGCACTCCGGTGTCTGGGGTTTTTCATTTTCAATGGAGCCACCATGACCAGACGCGGCATTGCTGATCGTCTGAGTGATCGGCTGTTGGCTATTTTCATATGGCTGATGGTGTTCACAGCTATCGCTTTTCCGAAAACAGGAAATCGAAATGAAACTGCTCCCAGAATGGCGGGCCGTACTCGTAAGGATATGGTCAATCAGGTTGATCGCGATAGCCGTCGTGTTGGATGGCCTTTCTACAGCCTTCCCCTACCTGCAGGACACTTTTGGGCTTCCGACAGGCACATTCGAATGCAATGCGCACAATAGCCATAGAGATCATCCCAGCTTTCCAGATCACAGAAACGGTCTGTGTCCTTCAAGCCGTTCAAAAACTTCTTCCTAGCCATAACGGCCAACCAACTGCCGAACCCATGGAGATTTCCATGTGCTCTTCTTGCGCTGTTCTGGCGTGATCCAATGCCCATCAAAGGCTTTCAGGAATATCTCTGCCTCATCCTTTTCAGGGAAGCAGTAGATAACAAACCCCTCGCCATCGTCGTAATAGCTGTGGTTGAGCCGGTAACAGCCAAGCCGTCGCGACAGGAAATCAACGTTGTCAAACCTGTAACTGACCTCGATCGCCAAAAGAGCAACCTGATACGGGTATTGCCGATCAATCGCAGCTTCTGTTTCTGCGCCTCTGCTTCGCCCGGCCATCTCAGTGCCTCGACGTTTTCGGCTTCCAGCCGCGCGCATACCCGTGCCCGGCAATCAGAGATGCGTATTCAATCTCTCTGATAAGAAAAGCATTGTCCTTCAGCAGGGCATCAATGGCCGCTCGGAAATCGCCGCAATAGCGTTCTGTTCTATATTTGTTCACGTACAGCAAAGAGTCAAGGTTGCACTGAGGAAAATTGTATTCATACAAAAAATCATGCAGTATGAGAGGAGTTGGGGCGTCCGGTTTTGTGGGGAAGCATTTTGTCGAACATCGGCGAGGAACCACCGCAATCGAGCAACGCTGAGCGTACTCCCACCTATCATTTGAATATCCTCGCAGCAATCATAGTACCAATTCTCGTCGTTATTGCTCTTGCCTGGGCCACTAAACCGGGACAACTGCATGAGGCGGACAAAGCAATTGCAGATAAGAACTATTCTGAAGCTCTGAAATTACTTACGCCACTCGTTCAAAAGAATGATCCAAACGCCGAATACCTATTGGCGTATATGTATGCGAGTGGTTCCGGAGTAGATCAAAATTTCATCTTGGCCCTGGGATATTTTGAACAAGCCGCTAAGCAGGGACAATCAGATGCCCAATATGCTCTGGGCAACATGTACTTTCATGGAAAAGGTACTGCTCGCTCTGAAACGATTGCCGCCTATTGGATGCGCAAAGCTGCAGATGCTGGAGATTCCGCTGCCCAAACCTTTCTCGCCACAATGTACATTGAGGGGCTAGGCGTGGGAAAAGACGCCGCTCTTGCTAAGCCGTTGTTTGAAAAAGCTGCAATGCAGGGAGATGCCACGGCACAACACAATCTCGGCCAAATGTATTTGGACGGGATAGGAGTTGCGAGAGACGAACAGACCGCGTTCAACTGGTTTCACAAAGCTGCCGACCAAAATCTTCCGGCATCTCAATTTACGCTTGCAGTACTCTACGCAAATGGCCGGGGTATTCCAAAGAGCATCGAAGCTTCTTTAAAATGGGCAAGATTGGCGGCTCAAGAAGACTATCCCCTTGCGCAAAAGGCTCTCGGTACAATGTATTATTACGGAAACGGCGTAGATCAGAGCTATGCCGAAGCGGCGGAGTGGTATCGTAAGGCAGCCAAAAATGGTGATGCCGAAGCGCAGCGTTATCTTGATGGTATGGAAGCCGCTGGATTAATATCAAGATCTTAAGCCAATCTGCTTCACAAGGCGCGGTAAGTTTATTGGTTTCAACTTTAGATGCTTCACCAACTCATACTCGCTTCAAAATATTTGAAACTTGCATTGAAATAACGAGCCAATCTATCGGCCTGTCACGCCGGAGGTCGCGGGTTCGAGCCCCGTCACTCGCGCCACTTTTGCCCCTTTTAAATCAATGATTTTCCGAAAACTGTTGTTGGAAAAGTTGATGCAAAAGATCAGCTGTTCCGACTTTTGAACGTCATTTGCTATCACGAATGTCAACTCTACCCGCTCTGCCGACGCATATTCAGCAAACAGCGGGATGCGGTGGATAAATGCGGTACTGCATGACATTTGGTTAATTCTAGCAGGACAATTTACGGCAAGGTTGACCAATAAATGGTGGTTTAACACCGTTGGACATAAGAAATTTCGGTTAGCCAAGAAGCTTGTTTTGTTGATCAATCCAGACATTGTTTGAGTAGGGATTCTCGCGTTAGTGATTCTTCGCCCTTAATAAGTCTCAGAAACTGAATATGCGCGCTTTACCGAAAACAGGTTCGTCAAGTTTCTCTTCCTCCAAGAACGCCCGCAACGCCGGCAGCATTCTTTCGTGAGCAGATGAGCGCTTCTGTTCAAACCAGAATCAAACGAGAACGATAAAAGTTCTGACATTCGCGTCTGAAACTGATTTGAACATTTCAATCTCAGTTGAGATTCACAAAGGTGAATGTCATCACAACGACCATCAGCCAGAGCCAAAGGTGATTGGATATCATTGAGAGACGGCTCATATTATCCAATCGATCTCCTCTGCACGAAGCGGGACGACATCTTGTTTCCTTTCAAGTATCAATCTTATGACGACAGCAAGTCTTGATTGCGCCGTTGACAGCGCGCCAGTGGTTCGCACAACCATTGATCTGGACAAACTCGTTGTCTTGGGCATCGAAAAGATGACCCTTCACAACAACATCGATGAAAGCAAGGATGCCGCGTCGACCCAATCGATGTTGTTGGAATTGTTCTATGCGTTGTTTGAGTCTCAGGTCGTCGATTGATATCGATAGGGTCGCTCGAAGGATTGGACTGAAATCTATTTCCCGATCATTACCAATGCATGCCTGAAATCAAACGTCTCTCGCTCTGTTGTCGAGACTCTATTTTTTGTAAACTAAAAGTTCATCGTATAACGCGAGGATTTAGTCGGACATTGCAAGAGCAATGAAGTAATAACGTGCGATAATATAGTAAGTATTTATACATTTATGTTCGCCGGTAGCTTCTCTCGAAGTGATGATAATTGAACATTTGTCGTTCACAAGATGTAGACTCGCGGCCCGCTTGCCTTCCCCACTGCTGAAATCGTCTACCTTTTCAAATTTCGAAATATTTAGTGAAAGCAGTTGCAATGGTGTTTTGTTCTACAAATGTTTTCATTGAAAGAGAAGTGATTGCCATGATTGAATTTGATCAGGGCATGGAGTACTGGATCAGCAACTGCCCGTAAACGAACCAGGATTTTTTATGACAAAGAGCGTAGCGGGTACATTTATACCCGGCTTGAATGGATTGCGTGGAATATCTGCCCTGCTGATAATCGTGTATCACGCTAAAGTACTTTCACTACCCGGCGGTTCTCTTGGCGTTGATGTCTTCTTTGTGCTGAGTGGTTTTTTGATCACATCCATAATTTCTGCGGAATTGGAGCAAACGGGACGCCTCAATTTTCGAAATTTCTATGCGAAGCGCGCATTGCGCCTCTTTCCAGCTCTCGCGCTGGTAGTGATAGCGTTCCTATTATTTAGCCATTTCGTTTTCACATTAATGAGCCCACATGATGATCTCCAGGCGAGCGTATTCACTGCACTGTATTTAATGAACTGGTCGAGAGCGTTTGGTTGGGCACGATTCAATGTCCTTGATCATACTTGGTCGCTTTCAGTGGAAGAACAGTTCTATCTTGTTTGGCCACTGATTTGCATAGGCCTTTTTCGGCTGCCGACGCTTAGAGCAAAAATCATATGTACCTCAATATTGCTCATTGCTTCGATTGTGATCCGATATATTCTTACTTTTAAAGGAGTCAGCACAGATCGGATTTATAACGGCTTTGATACCCGAGCAGATGATCTGCTGGCGGGTTGTTTACTGGCTTTTGCTCTCTCCTCAGCCCGAATAGATGAACTGTGCCGCCAGAAGATGCCAATTTCTCTAAGATTTTGGACACCGGTGAGCGTGGTAATCCTAGTTCTACATGCGATGTTTGTTGATCAATTGTCGAGGTTTGCAAATCTTATCGGGTTTACTATTGTGCAGATTGCAGCTGTAATATTGATCCTCAATGTTCTTTATCGTCGTACCGGTCTGACAAACTCGATATTATCGAACAAGATCGTCGTTTGGCTCGGGACAATTTCGTACGGCCTATATCTATGGCATTTCCCAACATTAATGTTTTTGCAAAAACTGGAACCGCGACCATGGCAGCTTTTAGGCTACAATTTTGCTGTCACACTCGTTTTGGCTGTTTTGTCCTTTTATCTCGTTGAAAAGCGTTTCCTGCAGTTGAAACGTTATTTTGTGTCGAGGGCCGACCAGAGGCAGTTAAATGGTTCCGTAGAAGAGTACGCTGCGTAACCTTCCAATCGACTGTGCCAGATGCGCTTCTTCTCGAGCAGGAAACTCTTATCGCGAAATTGAACAACAGACACTATTATCGTACCTCTTGTCATACGGAGTTCTACGTTCATTTTCATCAGCGAAAGAGGCAAACGGAAGGCTGAGTTGCGTTTGTGTTCAATTCTGAGGAGACCAATTATAGTTTTATCCGGTCTGACCCGTGCTTATTGTTTGTGTTGCGTGATGTCCGGGGTGGCCGTAGAGTTTGACTTGCCTTTTGTCGTGTTAATACTAGCTACGATAGAGCAGTATACTTGATACGCTGAGGCGATTCGTTGGTGAGAATTAACACGTACGCCGGTTTCTCGAAGTACGCGGCATTAGCGCGAGTTAATGGCACAATCGATTATTCTCTGAGGATTTTGTCAAAGATATTTCGCCAATTGATGTGCAATACCTATGATGCTGGGTGAATCAGCCGACGCTATATTGGACATTTGTCCTTGTAGCTTCCAATTGCCACGTTTTTATCCTTTTCTGATAGTCAAGATCGGAAGGATCAGAGGTGCATCTGGGTATCATCAGTTACCACGATGCTTTAGCAATCTCTTTTGTAATCGGAATGTGATATGAAGAAAAAGTCATTGAGAGAGCTATTTGACCAACACCATGGGTTTGGCTCGGATAAGTGGCTCTCATATTTTGAGATTTATCAAAAGCAGTTTGAATCTCTTCGTGAGAAAGAAATCAATCTGCTGGAAATTGGCATCCAGAATGGTGGGTCGCTTGAGATATGGGCGCAGTTTTTCCCCAAGGCCCACAGAATTCTAGGGTGCGATATTGATGCGGCATGTGCAAAATTGCAATTCGCCGATCAGCGAATCGACGTGGTTATCGGCGACGCAAGTGATCTCAAAACCTCGCAGAAAATAACCGAAAAGCTCGGAGAGCCTGATATCATTATTGATGATGGGTCGCATCGAGTTGAGGATGTAATTCGTTCATTTGTATTATATTTTCCAAAATTAAGTCCGGGAGGCTTGTACGTTATTGAAGACCTCCATAGCTCATACTGGCCAGATTTTGGTGGCGGCAGTGATCTCCAGTTAAGCTCAATGGGATTCTTGAAATTGCTTACCGATTTACTGAGTAAGGATTTCTGGAAGGAGCCATCAGAAGATTTTGATTATCTTAAACCTTACGCCGATCGCTATGGTGTCTATCTACCAGAGAGCCAGTTCGAAATAGCGGAGATGTCGTTTGCTAATTCTATTTGCGTAATTCGCAAAGCTGACCGCTCGGTTCTAAATGAGAGATTGGTATCGGGTAAAATTTTTGAGGTTGTGGGCCGAATAGAAACAATAGCGTCACAAGATAAAAGCGACGGAAAACTAGTCGTATCCCACGAGCAACTCAAGCAAGCTACTGATATACAAAAGGAATTTATTGAAATTTCATCAAAAGCTCTTGAACTGAAGTCTGAAAATGTAAAGATCCGGCAGGAGATCGTTGAAATCGCCGCAGAAGTAGGTCAACTGCAGTCTGAGAACACGCAATTAAACTCTGAGAACACGGAATTAAGCTCTCAAATGGTGTACAGAGCAACCGAGCTTGAGGCGGTGCATCAGGAGCTTGCCGAACAGCAGGCAGCGCTCGATGCCCGTGAAGCAGATATCCAAGCCAAGGAGTTGCAAATTGAACAACTCAGCACGCGTGTATCTCAACTATTATCCAGTACCTCTTGGGCGATAACCAAGCCGCTAAGAATATTGTCGTCTATGTTGAAATCAATTTGGCCTAATTGAGTCGGGAAGTTGGGTGCCGAATTCCAGCTGACGTTGGAAAGTGATGTGACATAGACAATAGAACCAACTCGTCGTAGAAAATTTTCTTGGCGTATTGACAGCAGAGCGTTGTCGCTCCGACGTGTTCATTCAGCTTTTTAAGGATAGATGGGTGCTTTTCTGCGGATTTAGCTGGTTCGTTCTAGTGTTTTAGCTTCGGTCCAGATTATACGATGAGCGCATTATGGTGTGGTGCAACTTTTGTTCGTTTTAACGGACTAAAGTATAGGCATGAGATCGACACATAATTGCAACTAGTGTGATGTAAGTGCATCTTCGGGTTGAGTACTCCATTGCGTTTGTGTAACTTGCGCGAAGAAAATAGCTTGATTTGCTCTCTCCTAACTTTTGGTCAAAATGAAATCCACTTCATTGAAGAAACAAAACATGGCTTCCGATTGCTGCGCTCGCAGGAAACCTCGGCGGAAGAATTACGTTAGCCAGCTTTGGTCAACGACAAATCTTTCCCGGTTTGCTCTGGTGTCCGGTTTGTTGTCGGCGGGGTTGGGTGTCTTGCCTCCTGAGGGGGCCCGCGCTGATAATCGGTATTGGGATGGCAGCAATACAACTGGAAATGGGGTTATAAATGGTGGTCCTGGAACTTGGGACTCCACCACAACAAATTGGACCGGTTCACTCGGGCAAGTTAATACTGCTTGGTCAAGTACAAATCGCGATACTGCTGTTTTTCAAGGTACACCCGGAACTGGAATCGTCACCGTAGGTGGTGTGCAATCCATTGGCGGTGTGACGTTCAATGTTAATGGATACCAGATTAAATCAGCTACAACAGCCGATGGTTTAAAGCTGACAAATGAACTGTTTGATTCGTCAAACAATTTTAAAGCCGGTCAGGGCATAACGGGCGAAATCAACGCCCAGATATCAGGTGATGCATCATCTCGCTTTGTAAAACAGGACAAAGGAACAATTATTCTTTCCGGCAATAATACCTATCAAGGGGGAACAACCGTCGAAGAAGGAACGCTTCTGCTCAAAGACGGTGGAACACTGGGTGCTACAACAGGATCTACAGTGATATCAGGTGGAACGCTTGATCTTGGCGGCACAACCCAGCAGCAAGATGGCGGTTTAAGTGTTGACGGCGGAACCATAAAGAACGGCACGATAGGTGTTGGATCGGCAACAATTAACGATGGCGGAACTGTTGCTGCTGACGTGCAATTAAATGCCAGTACAAGTGTTACTCAATCTGGTGGTACAATGGCTGGCACAGTGGGCACGCCTGGAGCCAAGACCCCGCTTTATACTCAGACCGGCGGCGAGTTGTCAGGAACTGCAAATGTGAATGCATATAATCTGTCTGGCGATGGTAAACTGACCGGAACCGTCAATACAGATACAGCAACAATAAAGAATAATGGGAATGTCGATGCGGGCGCGCACCTCAATGCTGGCACCAGTATTACCCAATCCGGCGGAACAATGGCTGGCACAGTAGGTACGTTACTGGCCAAGACACCACTTTATACTCAGACCGGTGGAGAGCTATCGGGAACGGCAAATGTGAATGCCTATGACCTGTCCGCCTCTGGTAGGCTTACTGGAACAGTTAATGCGGATACCGTGACGATGACAACCGGCGGTGGAAATGTCGTTGCGGGCAGCACCCTTAATGCTACCACCAGTATTACCCAATCCACTGGCACCATGGCTGGGAATGCAACGACGAGTACCTATACGTTCTCCGGTGGCACTCTGACAGGTACCGTCCATGCGATAACCCTCGATCAAAAACAAGGGACCATTCAGAGCGATAATATTAATGCAACGAATTATAATATTTCCGCTGGTGCGTTGACGGGGACTGTTACTGGACAGAATGCCGTAATCAGCGACTCTGGGATTATCAGATCCAGTGGAACAATCAATGCTGCTACGAGCATCACCCAGTCTATTGGGACAATAATGAATGGTACGGCCACCACGGCGACATATACCTTCTCCGGTGGTTCTCTGACCGGTACAGTCACGGCAACGACGCTTGACCAAAAACAAGGCACGATCGATAGCGATAATATCAAGGCAACACACTACAATATTTCTGCCGGTGCTCTTGCAGGCACTGTAACCGGTGAAACAGCTGTCCTTAGCGGTAGTGCCATAATTCGCTCTAATGGCACCATCAAAACTGTTGGCGGCAGTGTCCAGCAGAAGGATGCCGCAGATATGCACGGAACCGTTGAGACTTCACTCTACGAGCAATCCGGCACAGGTACGATGGATGGACGTGTAAAGACGGATACATATTTGTTGAGTGGTGGCACTCTGGATAGAGCTGATCGTGTAACGACCAAAGCCTTTGGTCAGACCGGCGGTACGATCAATTTCGGTAACGTGATTGCCGACATTAATGTCAGAGCAATGGGGGGAACCATTTCGGCTCTCTCACAAAATGGCATCAATGTGTGGAACACCACCGGCCAAGGTATTAATATTTCCACAAGTGGCGACAGTCCTATCGGCACCGCAACTGGTACGGCAATCACCGCTCGGGAGACGACCGGGAACATCACCATTCGCACCAGCGCGACTGTAGTTGGAACGGCAGGAATTGACGCCACGACCGCAGGTGGTGGTAATGTAAATATTGTAGCTGACGCAGCGGTAGGAGGCACAACTGGTGCTGGAATCTCGGCAGGCTCAGTAGATGGTTTCGTTTCTGTTACAAGCCATGACATAGTGCAAGGCGGTTCTTACGGGATTCTTGCTTCTTCGCAGAACGGTCAGATTGACGTACAGGCGGATAAGGTCGTATCTGGTGCAAATGGCATCAGTGCCAATAATACAGGCACCGGTAACGTAACGGTTACTGCAAACAGTGGGGTATTGGGTACATCCGGTGCCGGGGTTGCGGCCGGTTCTGTGAGTGGCAATGTTTCAGTTACTGCTCGTGATAATGTACAAGGCGGTTCTTACGGCATCTTGGCGTCTTCGCAGAACGGTCAGATCGACGTAAAGGCCGGCAAAATAGTATCCGGAGCAAACGGCATCAGCGCCAACAATACGGGTGCTGGCAATGTAACTGTAACAGCAAGCGGCGGGGTCTTGGGTACATCGGGTGCCGGGATTTCAGCGGGTTCTGCAGGCGGGCATGTTTCAGTCATAGCTCTTGATAATGTACAGGGCGGCTCTTACGGTGTCCTGGCCTCTTCACAGACCGGACAGATCGATGTCCAAACCAAGGGCGCTGTGGCAGCCGCAGCTGGTATCAGCGCTAATGCTACAGGAGCCGGCAACGTAAATATCACTGCGAACGGTGCGGTTGCGGGAACGTCTGGAGCTGCTATTTCCGCTGGCTCTGTTGGCGGAAATGTGACGATTGCTGGCAGCGGTGCACTGAACGGCGGCAGTTACGGTGTTTTCGCTAAATCACAAGCTGGCAATATTTCCGTCAAGACTGGCAATGTAATCAGCGGTAATAACGCTGTCGCTCTTGAAACCACTGGCAACGGTGCTATGGAACTTGATCTTGGTGGGGCTTTGACCGCCACGGATACTGCTATCTCTTTCAAGGGCGAAACAACAAATTCCCACGCTTTGCTTGATCAAGATATCACTGCCGGGCAAACCGCATTGCGAAGCAATAGCACCGGTGTGGTGACATTCGACAATTATTCAACGATCAAATCCGCATCAGGAAATGCTGCCAGTTTGACGTTACTCGACAATGTTGCCGGTCAGGCGGTCCTCAATAATTACGTTGGTGGGCAGATGCAGGGTATGCTGTCGTCAGGAACTGGCGCGCAAACACTTGTCAACAATATGTCGGGTGGCGTGTGGGACATGGGGAATTCCAGCGTGTCAAATTTGCTGGGCAGCAACGATGTCATTCAGAACTCGGGGTTGATAAAAGCCACTGGTAATACCCAGCTCAACGGTCTTGAGCGCTTTGAAAACAACGCTGGCGGCCAAATTAGTCTGGTAAACGGTGCCGTCGGTGACAAGTTGACAATTTCCGGTGACTATATCGGACACGCCGGCTCAAATATCGCTCTTGACGTCAATTTTGACAACTCGACGGCTGATGCTGTCACCGTTGGCGGCGTGTTGATGGGAACGACCAATCTGAAACTGAATGCTCTCACTGCGGGCCAGGCTCCGACTGCCTTCGGCAAAACGATCCTTGTTTTGGATGCAGCTAAGGGCGGAGACGGAACGGTAACCGTTGAAGGCCTGCCATCAGGTGGCATCGTGCAGTATGATGTCGCCCGCATTGGTGGATCAGGGAGCGATCCTTCGCGTTTTGTCATTCGTTCCGGTATTAATGGTACAGCCGCAAGTAGTGTGGTCTCCGGCTTTATCGCGGCACAGAACGTTATCGGTTCATCGTTCTTCAAGCCATCGAGCGGTTTGATCTCAGCGCCGGTTGATCCTGACAAGAACCAGTTCGGACTTGCTCCGTGGATCAGAACCAATGGCGGCATGTCCAAAATCGATACCAAGGGTACGATCTATCAGCCTGATGGTACTTCTGTGGAGGCACCTGCAACGATCGAGACAAGCTATTACGGCTATCAGGTAGGCTTGGATAGCGGTTTCTTCAACATCCAGGACACTGGCAGTAACGTTAATTTCGGCATCACTGGCGGTCAGATTTTTGGTAAGTCCGATCAGAAGAACTTTGCGAACACTACGGATTTCAGTTCTGTGTTCTATGGTGCCTACGCTGCCTATACCAAGGGACCGTTCTTCATTGATTTGCAGGTGCGTCAGGAACTGATGGACTACACCGTCAACGTTGACGACCCGATCTTCAAAATTAAGGGCGGCGATGTCGAAGGCAAGCGTATGTCGATTGGCGGTTCAACCTCCTATACGCTTCCGTATAAGGATTGGTCGTTTATTCCTGCTACCGGCTTTACCTATTCAAAGAGCAGCACGGATGACCTGCTGGTCCCGCGCAATATCCTGCTTAACCAGAATGAGGCACGTGTTCGATTCTCCGATGTGGAGAGCTTGATTGGTTTTGGCGGCATTACTGTTTCCCGGAATTTCTTCTTCAAGGACGACCGCATCCGCCTGTCTCCATTCGTCACAGCGACGGCCTACCATGACTTTGCTGGTGATATTGATGCAACACTAACAATGGATCCAAGCAGTTCCAATCCAGTTGTTCTACCAGTCAAGACAGATCGTCTGAAGACATACGGTGAAGTCAGTTTTGGTGCCAATCTTCTAGCATTAACAGGCAAGATCAACGGTGTGGACCGGCTTGTCATCGGCAGCGTGCGCGGTGATTTTCAGTACGGCGAGAATATTATCGGCGGTTCGGTAACAGCTCAGTTCCGCATGCAGTTCTGATCAAACAGCAAATTACCATGTTCGGGTCAAAGCAAAAGCATATGGGACTGGGTAGGTTGGTAAACCGCAACAGCCAGATTAACCTCGTATGTGTGAGATCATCGAATATACGCGCTTTGCAATCCGATGAACGAAGGGCCATTTGATCAGAATGGCGGAAAATTGCTGCACAATCGGGTTGGGAGGGCGGTATCGTGCCAATGCCAATCCTGTTGCACGCGCTTCAGCTTCATCTGTGATCTGCTTGCCATGCTGCACCAAAATGAGTTCTTCTGTTTTCGCAAATAGAGCTTCGCGCGCTGCTGCCAAGGATTCAGTTGCTGGATTGCTGGGATGATAGAACGAGGATCGCAATGTGGCTTCGAGATACGATAGACCCCATTTTTGGTCTGGCTCAAGATGGCAGCCTTCACCCCATTCATTCCAGGCATTGATGAAGATGAAATTCTCAGCTCCCTTTGATTCTTGACGGGTATATGTTCGAAGAAAGCTCAACCATTCCTGGTAAAGATCGGGATTGGCGTTGACGACGATCGTAGGCGTGTTTTGTCGCCGAGCTGTGTTGTCCCAACTGGGTATGATGCCACGATAAAGTGTAAATGGGGGTGTCGGTCGGTTAGCGCTTTGCGCAATCATTTTGTGGTAATCTACGAGATTGCCTGTGAATTCCGGATTAACCACTTTTGGCGGGTTTTCCGGCACGCTTTTACGGCTATTGAATTTATGGGGAGGAAATTCAACCAGCGCGTCCGCTGCACACTCTTCCGGCGAGGATATATCGTAAAAATCGACTACTGCTATATGAAGATCAGAAAAACCATGTTGTTTTGCCAGTTCGCGCCACTTCGCAAATGTCTTTTTTGGATCAGGTATTTGTTTGGCTCGATAGACAACGAGGAGCGGCTTGCCGTTGACTTTAATATATCGGGAATCCTGAAAATACTCGATCAGACTTTCAATGAAATTTTCTGCGTCATCTTCCGCATATTTTTGCTCAAGCAACACGCTCTTGGTATCGCCATCCCACGTGCGGGTCCAATTCTCGTTGGCCCAGCATAAACAGAAGTTAATATTGATATCAGACTTGAGAAAGTTCTCTGCTGGACGTTCCAGAATGCGTCGGCCGCTGAACCAATAATGATAGAAACAGAAACCATGGATGCCATATAACCTGGCGAGTTCAGCCTGTTCGGCGATTACCGCAGTTTGGCTAAGATCGTAGAAGCCCAGTTCCCGCGGGATATGCGGCTGATAGTGGCCTACAAAGTTTGGACGTCCACGCGCCACATTCATCCACTCGGTAAAACCAGGCCCCCACCATTCGGAGTTTTCAGCCACGCGATGAAATTGAGGGAGATAAAATGCAATGAGTTTGGAAGCATCCCTGACAACAGCGGTGTCGTGAGAACCGGACTCATTCAGTCCAGAGAAGGCCATAAACGATGCGTCCGTCGTTAATTCCGTCACTTAAAACTTTCCCTAAGTAGGTCGACCGTACTCGACTTTGATTATGCCGTCTTAATTCAGAGTGACTTGGAATGCCAGTCTCGACCTAAAGGATCGAATGATTCGATTTGGTCGCTTATTCAGGGGACTTCCCATCCCCACATAAATGCATTGCTGCGTTGCACAAAGAACAATTGTGAAACCTTCTTGGGCTAGGCATCGTCATTTCTTACTCCAGCTCTGATGGTTGCCATCTATGCCCTTGCCGATTCTTGCCCTTGCCATTGCGTCGTTCTGCATCGGTACAACCGAATTTGTCATCATGGGGCTTCTGCCCGAGGTGGCCGCTGATCTGAATGTCACCATTCCCCATGCGGGCCTGCTCGTCACCGGATACGCCCTTGGCGTCGTTATCGGTGCGCCCATCATCGCTATCGCCACTGCATCRCTGCCACGCAAGCCGGTTCTCATCGGCCTCGCCATGCTGTTTGTTATCGGCAATCTTTTTTGTGCCATCGCCCCCAATTACTGGATGCTGATGATCGCCCGTGTGGTCACGGCATTCGGCCATGGTGCATTTTTCGGTATCGGTTCCGTTGTCGCCGCCAGCCTCGTGCCCCGCCACAAGCGCGCCAGCGCCATTGCGCTGATGTTTGCCGGTCTGACACTTGCCAACATTCTCGGCGTTCCGGCGGGCACGGCACTGGGCGAGGTCTATGGCTGGCGCTCGACCTTCTTTGCCGTTGTCGCCATTGGTATAGCCGCGGTCATCGCCATTGCGCTGCTGGTGCCTGCGGCTAAGGAAGAAGATAAGGGCGGGGGCATTTTGAGCGAGATAAAGGTTCTCGGGAAACTGCAGGTCTGGCTTGCCATGCTGATCTCGGCGCTCGCCTCCGGCAGCCTCTTCGCCGTCTTTACCTATATAAAGCCTATTCTCACCGACGTATCAGGCATATCCACCTCGGCGGTCACATGGGTGCTGTTGCTGTTTGGCGCTGGTATGACCATCGGCAATGTTATCGGCGGCAGGCTTGCTGACTGGAAGTTGATGCCGACCGTTATCGGCACGTTGGTCACTGTAGTGTTCACCCATGCCTTGCTTGCTGAAGTCAGCGGTATGGCGGCGGCCACGATTGCGGTGGTGTTTCTTTGGGGCATTCTGACTTTCGTTATTGTGCCGCCATTACAAATGCGAGTCGTCGAAACCGCAAGTGAGGCGCCCAATCTGGCAGCCACGCTCAATCAGGGGGCGTTCAATGCCGGCAATGCCGCAGGTGCCTGGGTCGGTGGCGCGGCGCTGACATGGGGTGTGTCCTATCAGAATCTTCCCTTTGTGGGAGCGATGCTGGCTTTGCTGGGGCTCGGTGTGGCGATCTGGTCGCTGCTGCTGGACCGCAAGGCGCAGCAGAAGAAATATGTTTCCGAAGAGGGTGAAAGGCTCAGTCTCGAGCCACTTGCGGGTCTTTAAGCGCCCCTCTTTCCCAGAGTTGGTGAAACAACATTCGCGCCTTGGTGCGAGTGTTGTTTTGCTGCGCGCAGAATATCTGTATTTTGCCCTAAATCGTTTATAGGACCGAATGTCGCAGTTCTAAAAACCACGTCGCGGACGAACAGGCCGGCAAGGCACATTAATATCATTCTAAAGAGCGATTCAGCTGCGTTTTGCGGGCTAAACTGGCGGAAAACAGCAAAATATGCAGCTTTTTACTGATCTGCGTCACGCAATGGTGACCAAATCGGGGTGACACTGGGGCGATTGTTGCACTTGCGCGCATGGCGCTAACGCGCTAACCCTCGCCGCATCGCAGCGGTGTTAAAGCCGGGGCGGTCTGTCGCGTATATGTGGCAGTCATGTGCATAACATGGCATTCTTGTCAGCCTGAGTTCACAAGGCGGAAAAAGTCGGATCATGAACGAGCTTTTAAGTTCCTACCTGCCCATCGTTATCTTCATCGGGGTAGCGCTGGTAATCGGTTTGGCACTGTTGGTTGCGCCTTTTCTGGTCGCATACAAGTCGCCAGACCCGGAAAAATTGTCGGCCTATGAGTGCGGCTTCAACGCATTCGATGATGCCCGCATGAAATTTGATGTCCGCTTCTATCTTGTCTCGATTCTGTTCATCATCTTCGATCTGGAAGTAGCCTTCCTCTTCCCGTGGGCCGTTGCCTTCAGCAAGATCGGCTGGTTCGGTTTCTGGTCGATGATGATCTTCCTCGGCGTTCTGACAATCGGCTTTATTTATGAGTGGAAAAAGGGAGCGCTGGAATGGGATTGACCGACAGCAACACCACCCTCGTTGCACCGAGGCCCAAAGGTATTATTGACCCCAATACGGGCAAGCCTCTGGGTTCCGATGATGCGTTTTTTGGTGAGATCAATAATGAGCTTGCCGACAAGGGATTTCTTGTCACATCCGCGGACGCACTGGTTACCTGGGCGCGTACCGGTTCGCTGATGTGGATGACTTTTGGTTTGGCATGCTGCGCGGTCGAAATGATGCACACATCGATGCCGCGTTATGATGGCGAGCGCTTCGGTTTTGCGCCGCGCGCTTCACCGCGTCAGTCCGACGTGATGATTGTAGCCGGTACGCTGACCAACAAGATGGCCCCGGCGCTGCGTAAGGTTTACGATCAGATGCCAGAGCCGCGCTATGTCATCTCAATGGGCTCCTGTGCCAATGGCGGCGGTTACTATCACTATTCCTATTCTGTGGTGCGTGGCTGTGACCGGGTTGTGCCGGTTGATATCTATGTGCCTGGCTGTCCGCCCACTGCGGAAGCGCTGCTTTACGGTGTTCTGATGCTGCAGAAGAAAATCCGCCGCACCGGCACAATCGAGCGATAGGAGAGGGCGATGTTTGAAGAAGCATTGAATGAACTCTCCGGTTATCTCACGGAAAAGCTGGGCTCTTCGCTGAAATCCGTAGCACTTGCCTATGGCGATCTGTCTGTTGAAGTCGAGACGGGTGCGCTGATCGATACGCTCACATTCCTACGTGATGACGTGCAGTGCCAGTTTATCTCGCTGATTGATATCAGTGGTGTGGATTATCCCTATCGTTCGCATCGCTTTGATGTGGTTTATCATCTCCTGTCCCCGCGCCAGAACCTGCGCATTCGTGTGAAGGTAGCAACCGACGAGGATACGCCGGTGCCATCAGCAACGCCTGTCTATCCGGGTGCTGACTGGTACGAACGCGAGACCTATGATCTCTATGGCGTGCTGTTCTCCGGTCATCCGGATTTGCGCCGCATCCTGACCGATTACGGTTTTGAAGGACATCCGCTGCGCAAGGACTTCCCGCTGACAGGCTTCGTCGAAGTCCGTTATGACGATGAGGTCAAGCGCGTGGTGTATGAGCCTGTGGAACTGCGGCAGGAATTCCGCAATTTCGACTTCCAGTCACCCTGGGAAGGCACTGATTATGTGCTGCCCGGTGATGAGAAGGCGAAGGTGAACTGAGTGCGCTCGAATACAGATGTGTAAGACGCCAGGAAGCGAAATATGACTGAACACAGCGTCCGCAACTTTAACATTAACTTTGGCCCGCAACATCCTGCGGCACACGGTGTTTTGCGCCTTGTGCTGGAATTGGATGGCGAAGTGGTCGCACGCGTTGACCCGCATATCGGTCTTCTGCATCGCGGCACTGAAAAGCTGATGGAAGCCAAGACCTATTTGCAGGCCGTGCCCTATCTCGACCGTCTCGATTATGTGGCGCCGATGAATCAGGAGCATGCCTATGCGCTGGCTGTCGAACGTCTGCTCGGCATTGAAGTGCCCAAGCGTGGTCAGCTGATCCGCGTTCTTTTCTCGGAAATCGGCCGTATTCTCTCGCATCTGCTCAATGTGACCACGCAGGCCATGGACGTTGGCGCCTTGACACCGCCGCTCTGGGGCTTTGAAGAGCGCGAAAAGCTGATGGTGTTTTATGAGCGCGCCTGTGGTGCCCGTATGCATGCGGCCTATTTCCGTCCCGGTGGGGTGCATCAGGACCTTCCTGATAAACTTGTCGAAGACATCGGCAAGTGGTGCGACCCATTCCTGCAGACCGTCAAGAACCTTGATGACCTGATCACCCCGAACCGCATTTTCAAACAGCGCAACGTCGATATCGGTGTTGTGACACTGGAAGATGCATGGGCATGGGGTTTCTCCGGCGTCATGGTGCGCGGTTCGGGTGCCGCATGGGATCTGCGCAAGTCGCAGCCTTATGAATGCTATTCCGAGATGGAATTTGATGTTCCGATCGGCAAGAACGGCGATTGCTATGATCGTTATCTGATCCGCATGGAAGAAATGCGCCAGTCGGTTCGCATCATGCGCCAGTGCGTCGATCTCCTGCTCGGCAAGGAGCGGGTAGGGCCTGTTTCCAATATGTCGGCCAAGATCGTTCCGCCGAAGCGCGGTGAGATGAAGCGGTCGATGGAAGCGCTGATCCATCACTTCAAGCTTTACACTGAGGGCTATCACGTCCCAGCCGGTGAAGTTTATGCCGCCGTCGAGGCGCCAAAGGGCGAATTCGGCGTGTTCCTCGTCTCCGATGGTTCCAACAAGCCGTATCGCGTCAAGCTGCGCGCTCCGGGCTTTGCCCATCTCCAGGCCATGGACTTCCTGTGTCGTGGTCACATGCTGGCCGACGTCTCTGCTGTCCTCGGCTCGCTCGATATCGTATTTGGTGAGGTTGATCGCTAATGTCCGTCCGTCGTCTTGCAGAAGATAGCGTCCAACCAACAGCGTTTGCGTTCAATCGCGAAAACACTGCCTGGGCCAAGCTGACCATCAAGAAATATCCCAAGGGCCGCGAACAGTCGGCTGTCATTCCATTGCTGATGCGTGCGCAAGAGCAGGATGGATGGGTCACCAAGGCAGCAATCGAACATGTTGCAATCATGCTCGACATGCCGCTGATCCGTGTCTTGGAAGTTGCGACGTTCTACACGCAATTCCAGCTGAAGCCGGTCGGAACCCGCGCCCATATCCAGGTTTGCGGCACAACTCCATGCATGCTGCGCGGTTCGGAAGATCTGAAAAAGGTCTGCCAGCATCGCATTCATCATGATCAGTTTGAACTCAACGCATCAGGCACATTGTCGTGGGAAGAGGTGGAATGCCTCGGCGCCTGCGTCAACGCTCCGATGATCATGGTATTCAAGGATACCTATGAGGATCTGACGCCGGAACGTCTCGAAGAAATCATTGACGCGTTTGAGGCTGGCGAGGGTGACACGATCACCCCGGGACCGCAGATTGATCGTCATCTATCGGCTCCTATTGGCGAGCGTACATCCCTTACCGGTGGCAATGGCGTTGCCAAGCCAAAGGTTGCGGCGAAAGCTGCCAATGGCGCGGCCGTCCCGCCAACCAATGCGGCCAAGCCAGTAACGCATGATGTGACCACCAGTGAGGCGATCAAGTCGCCATCGAAGGTCAAAGCGTCAAAGGCATCGGAAGATGCGGCATCAAAGCCCGCTGAACCAACACCTGCTGCGGCGCGTGCGATCAAGAACCCCAAAATTGCCGAGGGTTCACTGGGCGAAAAGCCATCGGTGCAGTCAATCAAAGCTCCTGCCGTTTCGCTTGAGGACAAGAACCGCCCCGCAGCAATCGAAAAGCCAGCCGTCGTAGACGATCTGGAGTTGATTGCGGGCGTTGGTCCGAAGATTGCAGGCATTCTGCACGAGCTTGGCATCTACACATATGCCCAGGTCGCCAGCTGGAAAAAGGCTGAGCGCGAATGGGTTGATGGTTACCTGAATTTCAAGGGCCGTATCGAACGCGACGACTGGGTGAAGCAGGCCAAGGCCTTGGCCAAGGGCGGCGAAGCCGAGTACATCAAGGTTTTCGGCAAAAAGCCGAGATAATATCATTGGCGGAAACGATAGGCGTTTTCGCTGGAGAATGGACGAAGAGAGTAGGACGGGTGCGATATGCTCGCTGACAAAGACCGCATCTTCACCAATATTTACGGCCTTTTCGACAAATCGTTGAAGGGTGCGATGTCACGCGGCCAATGGGATGGCACAGCGGGAATCATCGCCAAGGGTCGTGACTGGATCATCAATGAGATGAAAGCCTCTGGCCTGCGTGGCCGTGGTGGTGCCGGCTTCCCGACGGGTTTGAAGTGGTCCTTCATGCCCAAGGAAAGCGATGGCCGCCCGCATTATCTCGTTATCAATGCAGACGAATCCGAGCCGGGCACCTGTAAAGACCGCGATATCATGCGCAATGATCCGCATACGCTGATCGAAGGCTGCCTGATTGCCGGTTTCGCCATGGGTGCCAACACCTGCTACATCTATGTTCGCGGTGAATATATCCGCGAGCGTGAAGCGCTGCAGGCGGCCATTGACGAATGCTACGATGCCAAGCTGCTCGGCAAGAACAACAAGAACGGCTGGGACTACGACATTTACGTCCATCACGGCGCTGGCGCTTACATCTGCGGTGAAGAAACCGCATTGCTGGAAAGCCTTGAGGGCAAAAAAGGCCAGCCGCGCCTGAAGCCGCCATTCCCGGCCAATATGGGTCTTTATGGCTGCCCGACAACCGTCAACAATGTTGAATCCGTTGCCGTTGCCCCGACCATCCTGCGCCGTGGTGCTGCGTGGTTCTCCGGCATTGGCCGTCCGAACAATGTCGGCACTAAGCTGTTCATGATCTCCGGCCACGTCAATCGTCCCTGCACGGTTGAAGAGGCCATGGGCATCACCTTCCGCGAACTGGTTGATAAGCATGCGGGCGGTGTTCGCGGCGGTTGGGACAATCTGCTGGCGGTTATTCCCGGCGGTGCATCCTGCCCGGTTGTTCCGGCTGCGGATATCATCGATTGCCCTATGGATTTCGATGGCCTGCGCAACGTCAAGTCGTCTTTCGGAACGGCTGCGGCTATTGTCATGGATAAATCCACGGATATCGTTCGTGCGATTGCGCGCCTGTCCTACTTCTTCAAGCATGAAAGCTGCGGCCAGTGCACACCATGCCGTGAAGGCACAGGCTGGATGTGGCGCGTCATGGAACGTATGGCAGTCGGCAATGCGCAGAAGCGCGAAATCGACATGCTGCTCGACGTGACCAAGCAGATCGAAGGCCACACCATCTGCGCGCTTGGCGACGCGGCTGCATGGCCGGTGCAGGGTCTGATCCGGCACTTCCGTCCTGAGATCGAGCGCCGCATTGATGAATTCACACGCAATGCTTCTTCGACAAGCCCCGTGCTTGTTGCAGCAGAGTAGGGTTGAGGGGACATGCCGGATAACAAGACAGACAAAAAACCGGGCGCAGACTGGTCGGCAGTGATGCCGAAGCAGATCGTTCCGGCTGCCAATCTGCTGACGCCGCCCATGGGCGCGCTGGCGGCTGCGTCTGTTTTAAGTCTCGGTATTGCCAGCCAGATGTGGGGCCTGTGGGCCGGTGCTCTGGCCGGTGTGCTTGATGCCAATACAAAATTGAAGCCGCTAGGTACTTTGCCTGAGGCTGATGCCAAACAAGCACCAGATGTTGCTGAATTGAAGACGATCATACGCAAGAAGTCGGTGGAAACTGCTCCCAAAGCCGTTACCGTCAAGGCTGCTGAAGTTCCGGTCACTGTTTCCGCTGCACCGGTAAAGCTGGTTGCTACGGAAAAATCTGTTGTGCCCGATGATCTGAAGCGGATTTCGGGTGTCGGTCCAAAGCTGGAACAGGTTCTGAACGGCCTTGGTGTCTACACCTATGCGCAGATTGCGGCGTGGTCGGCGCAAGAAGTCGCCCGGATCGATGATCATTTGAAGTTTGGCGGACGTATCGTGCGGGATGAGTGGACGGCGCAGGCCAAAGCTCTCCAGACCTCATCAGGGGGGCATTAAAATGGAGATACATTCCAGGCGCGATGTTCTTGATGTACGCGAATGCGTGATTACCAATTCCATCTTTGACGATGTCAATCTGTCGAACACCGGATTTAACAACGTCAACCTGTCTTGTGTGCGGATCGGTAATACGAACCTCAGCAATTCAAAAGTTGAAGATGTGAACCTTTCCAATAGCTTGTTCACAAATGTTAATATGAGCAATGTTAAGATCGAAAACGCCATGCTCGCAGGAATGACGATCAATGGCGTTCCCCTGAAAGATCTGTTTGAAGCTTATGAAGCGGCAACCCGTGCCGGAGAAGAATAATGGCAAAGATCAAAGTCGACGGTAGGGAAATCGAAGTACCGGATCACTACACGCTTCTGCAGGCTGCGGAAACGGCGGGTGCCGAGGTGCCGCGTTTCTGTTTCCATGAGCGTTTGTCGATCGCCGGCAATTGCCGCATGTGCCTGATTGAAGTGAAGGGCGGACCACCCAAGCCTGCCGCTTCCTGCGCCATGGGCGTGCGCGATCTGCGTCCGGGCCCGAATGGCGAAACTCCGGAGATTTTCACCAACACGCCTATGGTCAAGAAGGCCCGCGAAGGCGTGATGGAATTTCTGCTGATCAACCACCCGCTGGATTGCCCGATCTGCGATCAGGGCGGCGAGTGCGATCTACAGGATCAGGCCATGGTGTTTGGTATCGGTGCATCGCGCTACAAGGAAAACAAGCGCGCCGTTGAAGACAAGTATATCGGACCGCTCGTCAAGACGGTGATGACGCGCTGCATTCACTGCACCCGCTGTGTTCGCTTCACGACGGAAGTTGCCGGTATTTCCGAGCTTGGCCTCATTGGTCGCGGCGAAGATGCCGAAATCACCACCTATCTCGAACAGGCGATGACATCGGAACTGCAGGGCAATGTGATTGACCTTTGCCCAGTCGGTGCGCTGACATCGAAGCCTTATGCTTTTCAGGCGCGTCCGTGGGAATTGACCAAGACCGAATCCATTGACGTGATGGATGCTGTCGGCTCATCGATCCGCGTCGATACGCGTGGCCGCGAAGTGATGCGCGTACTTCCGCGCGTCAATGAGGCCGTCAACGAAGAGTGGATTTCCGACAAGACCCGCTTCATCTGGGATGGTCTGCGCACCCAGCGCCTTGACCGCCCCTATATTCGCAAGGATGGCCGTCTCGTTCCGGCAAGCTGGCCGGAGGCTTTCGACGCAATCAAGGCTGCTATTGCCAAGACGACAGGCGACAGGATTGGCGCGATTGCCGGTGATCTTGCCACCGTTGAGGAAATGTATGCGCTGAAACAGCTCGTTACCTCGCTTGGCTCTGCCAATATTGACGGACGTCAGGACGGAACGGTGCTGAACACCGCCAATGGCCGCGCGTCTTACATCTTCAATCCAAGCATTGACGGTATTGAAGATGCTGATGCCATCCTCATCATCGGTTCCAACCCACGCTATGAAGCTTCGCTGCTCAATGCGCGTCTGCGCAAGCGCTGGCGCGCTGCCGGTATTCCGATTGCACTGATCGGCGAACAGGCGGACCTGCGCTTCAACTACGAATATCTCGGTGCCGGTGCCGATACATTGGCGGAACTTGCCAATGGTTCGCTGAAATTCCATGCGGTGCTGAAGAAGGCCAAGAAGCCGATCGTTATCATCGGGCAGGGCGCTCTCAGCCGTGCGGATGGCAATGCGGTTCTGGCGCTTGCCGCCAAGATCGCTGCGGACACTGGCGCACTTGCCGATGACTGGAACGGTTTCGGGGTTATTCATACTGCTGCCAGCCGCGTTGGTGCGCTCGATATCGGTTTCGTGCCGGGCGAGGGCGGCAAGTCGGTTGCCGAAATGAAGGGCGCACTCGATGTGCTGTTCCTGCTCGGTGCCGATGAGTTGAACTGGGCGGACAAAGGCAGTGCCTTCACCGTTTATATCGGTACCCACGGCGATCAGGGCGCACACAATGCCGACGTAATCCTGCCGGGTGCGACCTATACGGAAAAATCCGGCACTTACGTCAACACGGAAGGCCGTGTGCAGATGACCAGCCGTGCTGCTTTTGCGCCCGGCAATGCCAAGGAAGATTGGGCGATCCTGCGCGCACTGTCCGATGTGCTTGGCAAGAAGCTGCCATTCGACACGCTGGCCGCACTGCGCGCCAAACTTTATGCAGAATACCCGCATTTGGCTGTCATCGACGCCATCAAGGCCGGTGACGCTGCCGATATCCAGAAACTGGCCAATGCATCGGGCACCGTTGAAAAGACGGCCTTCGTATCGCCAGTGCAAGACTTCTACTTGACCAACCCGATCGCCCGCGCTTCCGCCGTCATGGCTGAATGTTCCGCGCTGGCCAAGGGCGGGTTCAAGCAGGCGGCCGAGTAGGCGGGGAAGAGACTGATATGGAAATTTTCGCAACCTACATCCTGCCGCTGCTGATTATCCTTGGAAAATCAGTGCTGATGCTCGTGGTGATGCTGCTGATCATCGCTTACCTGCTTTACGCGGATCGCAAGATCTGGGCGGCCGTTCAGTTGCGCCGTGGTCCAAACGTGGTTGGCCCGTTCGGCCTGTTGCAGTCCTTTGCCGATCTTCTGAAGTTCGTGGTCAAGGAACCGATCATTCCATCTGGCGCCAACAAGGGCATTTTCCTGCTGGCACCACTGGTTTCCTCGGTGCTTGCCATGGCTGCTTGGGCGGTCATCCCGGTCAATGAAGGCTGGGCGATTGCCAACGTCAATGTCGGCATTCTCTATGTGCTCGCCATTTCATCGCTGGAAGTCTACGGCGTCATCATGGCCGGCTGGGCATCGAACTCAAAATATCCGTTCCTCGGTGCGCTCCGCTCTGCTGCACAGATGGTTTCCTATGAAGTCTCCATCGGTTTCGTCATTGTCACCGTTCTGCTCTGCGTCGGTTCGCTGAACCTCACGGATATCGTCCTGTCGCAGAAAACGGGCCTTGGCACGATGGTCGGCCTGCCAAACACATTCCTGGACTGGCATTGGCTCGGCCTGTTCCCGACGTTCATCATTTTCTTCATCTCGGCGCTTGCCGAAACCAACCGCCCGCCTTTCGATCTGGTTGAAGCGGAATCGGAACTCGTTGCCGGTCATATGATCGAGTATTCGTCGACTGCGTTCCTGCTGTTCTTCCTTGGTGAATATGTCGCCATCACCCTGATGTGCGCACTGACCACGATCCTGTTCCTCGGCGGCTGGCTGCCTCCGGTTGATGTATGGTTCCTGAACTGGGTACCCGGCATCATCTGGTTCATGCTCAAGCTTTTCTTCGTCTTCTTCATGATCGCCATGGTGAAGGCATTCGTTCCGCGCTACCGCTATGATCAATTGATGCGTCTGGGCTGGAAAGTATTCCTGCCGATCTCGCTCTTCATGGTCATCGCAACCGCGGCCTTTCTTAAAATCACCGGCCTGACACCGTAAGGAGAATCAGCATGGCACAACTCGCACAAGCTGCTAAATCGCTCCTGCTGGCGGAATTCGTTGGGGCATTCTTCCTGTCGATGCGGCAGTTCTTCGCGCCGAAGGCGACGTTGAACTATCCTTACGAAAAGGGACCGCTTAGCCCGCGTTTCCGTGGTGAACACGCGCTGCGCCGCTATCCCAATGGCGAAGAACGCTGCATTGCCTGCAAGCTCTGCGAAGCGATCTGCCCGGCACAGGCCATCACCATCGAAGCTGGCCCGCGCCGCAATGACGGAACGCGCCGCACAGTGCGTTATGACATTGACATGGTGAAGTGCATCTATTGCGGCTTCTGTCAGGAAGCCTGTCCTGTTGATGCCATCGTTGAAGGTCCGAATTTCGAGTTCGCCACGGAAACCCGTGAAGAGCTTTATTATGACAAGGACCGGCTGCTCGCCAATGGCGATCGCTGGGAACGCGAACTGGCCCGGAACATCGCAATGGATGCGCCGTACCGGTAAGAATTGAGTGGATGGGGCGTCGTCTCATCCGAGTGCGCGCATGTGTCTTAGGGCAGGGTGCTTCTACCCGGCAGGAACATGCGTTAAGAGGCTGCGAATACGCGGAAGCTTCCGTGAATCGCTTTAAAAATGGCAGAACAGTCTGCCGGAATGGAAATCGGGGGAACCCATGCTGACAGGTATTGCGGCGGCGTTTTTTTATCTCTTCGCCTTCATCACCGTCGCCAGTGCGTTCATGGTGATTGCGGCGCGTAATCCCGTGCACTCCGTGCTGTTTCTCATCCTCGCCTTCTTCAACGCGGCGGGGCTCTTCCTGCTGACCGGTGCTGAATTCCTGGCGATGATCCTTCTTGTGGTCTATGTCGGCGCGGTGGCCGTCCTCTTCCTCTTCGTCGTGATGATGCTGGATGTGGACTTTACCGAGATGAAGCGCGGTGCATTACAATATGCACCCATTGGCGCGCTCGTCGGCATGATCTTGGCGGTTGAACTGATCGTTGTTCTCGGCGGATCGATCTTCGCGCCGAGCATTGGACGGGTTGTCGTTCAGCCAACGCCTGATGTGGCGACGCGCACCAACACGGCAGCGCTCGGCGACATTCTCTACACGGATTACATCTATTACTTCCAGATTGCCGGTCTCGTGCTTCTGGTCGCCATGATCGGCGCGATTGTGCTGACGCTTCGCCACAAGGAAGGCGTGAAGCGCCAGAACATCTCGCAGCAGGTCGCACGCACGCCCGAGACGGCCATCGAGGTCAAGCAGGTCGAAACGGGCAAGGGTATTTGACAGGAGCGCCATGATGGTAATCGGTATCGCACATTATCTGACAGTTTCCGCGCTGCTGTTCACGATGGGGATTTTTGGTATCTTCCTCAATCGTAAGAACGTGATCGTCATCCTGATGTCGGTCGAATTGATCCTGCTTGCGGTCAACCTGAACTTCGTGGCGTTCTCCGCCGCTCTGGGGGATCTGGTTGGACAGGTTTTTGCATTGTTTGTCTTGACCGTTGCAGCCGCTGAGGCGGCCATCGGACTTGCTATTCTCGTCGTGTTCTACCGCAATCGTGGGTCGATTGCCGTGGAAGACGTCAACATGATGAAAGGTTGACGGGGGCATGCTGTATCTGGCGATTGTCTTCCTTCCGCTGCTCGGCTTTCTGATCGCGGGGCTCTTCGGCTCGGCTATCGGCGCAAAGGCGAGCGAGTATGTCACCACCGGTCTGATGATCGTGGTTGCGGTCCTCTCATGGATTGCTTTCACGACCGTAGCGCTCGGCCATGGCGAAGCATTCAAGGTTCCGGTCCTGCACTGGGTTGAATCGGGCTCACTGAGCTTTGACTGGGCCTTGCGCATTGATACGCTGACTGCCGTCATGCTGATCGTCGTCAACACGGTTTCGGCGCTCGTCCATACCTATTCAATCGGCTATATGCATCACGATCCGCATCGACCGCGTTTCTTCGCCTATCTGTCGCTTTTCACCTTTGCGATGTTGATGCTGGTGACCGGCGACAATCTGGTTCAGATGTTCTTCGGCTGGGAAGGCGTGGGTCTTGCCTCCTACCTGCTCATCGGTTTCTGGTTCAAAAAACCCTCGGCCAATGCTGCGGCGATGAAAGCTTTCATCGTTAACCGCGTCGGCGATTTTGGTTTCCTTCTCGGTATTTTCTCGCTGTTCGTCCTGTTCGATACGGTTCAGTTTGATACGCTGTTCCAATCCGCTGCCTCTTATCTTCCGGCAGAGGGAGCAGGGGACGGCAAAGTTGTCCTGAACTTCCTCGGCTATGCCTTGGGCAAGCAGGAAGCGATCACCGTTGCCTGTCTGCTGCTGTTCATGGGCGCGATGGGTAAATCGGCGCAGTTCCTGCTGCACACATGGCTGCCTGACGCGATGGAAGGCCCGACACCGGTTTCCGCACTCATCCACGCCGCAACGATGGTGACGGCAGGTGTATTCATGGTTGCCCGCCTGTCGCCGATCTTCGAATTGTCGCACACGGCCTTGATTGTCGTCACATTTGTTGGCGCAACCACGGCATTTTTTGCGGCAACGGTTGGTCTCGTCCAGAACGACATCAAGCGCGTCATCGCCTATTCGACCTGCTCGCAGCTCGGCTATATGTTTGTGGCGCTCGGTCTTGGTGCCTATGGCGCCGCCATTTTCCACCTGTTCACACACGCTTTCTTCAAAGCGCTGCTGTTCCTTGGTGCGGGTTCCGTCATTCATGCGGTTTCCGATGAACAGGACATGCGCAATATGGGTGGTCTGCGCAAGCTGATCCCGCAAACATACTGGATGATGGTTATCGGCACGATCGCCCTGACCGGCCTTGGTATTCCCGGCACGTCTATCGGTACTGCGGGCTTTTTCTCCAAGGATGCGATCATTGAATCGGCCTATGCTTCGACAAGCCCGGCTGCCACTTATGCCTTTGTCCTGCTTGTGATTGCCGCGCTGTTCACCAGCTTCTATTCATGGCGCCTGATTTTCATGACATTCCACGGCAAGCCTCGCGCCTCGCACGATGTCATGCATCACGTGCATGAATCGCCCTATGTTATGCTGGTGCCGCTGTTCATCCTCGCCATCGGTGCGCTGTTTGCTGGTGTTGTGTTCCGGGAATACTTCTTCGGACACGAATATGCCGAGTTCTGGAAGGGTGCGCTGTTCACAGGCAAGGAAAACGAGATTCTGGAACTGCATCATCATGTTCCAGCGCTTGTTGCCGCCTCGCCATTCCTGGCGATGCTGGCTGGCTTTATCCTCGCTTGGATCTTCTACATCCGTTCACCGGAAACGCCGAAGCGTCTGGCCGAGCAGCATCGCGGTCTCTACCAGTTCCTGCTCAACAAGTGGTATTTTGACGAACTCTACGACTTCCTGTTCGTGCGTCCGGCAAAGGCCCTTGGCAAGTTCCTGTGGAAGAAGGGCGATGGCTGGCTCATTGACGGCCATGGTCCGGACGGGATTTCTGCCCGGGTTGTCGATATCACCAACCGCGTGGTGCGTCTGCAGACCGGTTACCTTTATCATTATGCGTTCGCGATGCTCATTGGGGTCGCCGCACTCGTCACGTGGATGATGCTCGGGAGCAACTTCTGATGACCGACTGGCCAATTCTCTCGACTGTTACCTTCCTGCCATTGGTCGGTGCGCTCCTGATCCTTCTGATCCGGGATGACAGTGAATCCGCGCGGCGCAATATCCGCAATGTGGCACTGTGGACGACGGTTATCACATTCCTCTTGTCCCTGCCGATCTGGTACTATTTCGACAAGGGCCATGCCGGTTTCCAGTTCGTGGAAAAGCTTGCCTGGCTCGACTCCGGAATTTCCTATCATATGGGCGTGGACGGCATTTCGATGCTGTTCGTTATCCTGACGACATTCCTGATGCCGCTTTGCATCCTTGCCAGCTGGGAAGCGATCCAGACGCGCGTCAAGGAATACATGATTGCCTTCCTCGTGCTTGAAACACTGATGATTGGTGTGTTCTGTGCACTGGATATCGTGCTGTTCTATGTGTTCTTCGAAGCCGTGCTGGTGCCGATGTTCATCATCATCGGCGTCTGGGGTGGCAAGCGCCGCGTTTATGCCAGCTTCAAGTTCTTCCTCTATACGTTGCTTGGCTCCGTCCTGATGCTGATCGCCATTATGGCCATGTACTGGCAGGCTGGCACGACAGACATTCCAACACTGCTGGCACATTCTTTCCCTGTGTCCATGCAGACATGGCTGTGGCTGGCATTCTTTGCGTCCTTTGCCGTGAAGATGCCGATGTGGCCAGTGCATACATGGTTGCCGGATGCGCACGTGGAAGCACCGACAGCGGCATCCGCCATTCTGGCCGGTATCCTGTTGAAGCTCGGTGGCTATGGTTTTCTGCGCTTCTCCCTCCCGATGTTCCCGATTGCTTCGGCTGACTTCGCGCCGTTGATCTACACGCTCTCGGTTGTGGCCATTGTCTATACGTCGCTGGTCGCGCTGATGCAGGAAGACATCAAGAAGTTGATCGCCTATTCCTCCGTTGCGCATATGGGCTATGTGACCATGGGTATCTTTGCTGCCAACGAGCAGGGCATTCAGGGCGCATTGTTCCAGATGCTCTCGCATGGTCTTGTTTCCGCCGCGCTGTTCCTTTGCGTTGGTGTTGTTTATGACCGCACCCATACCCGCGAAATCTCCGCCTATGGTGGCCTTGTCAATAACATGCCGAAATATGCGGTGGTCTTCCTGATCCTGACCATGGCCAATGTCGGCCTGCCGGGAACCTCGGGCTTCATCGGTGAGTTCCTGACGCTGCTTGGTGTCTTCCGGGTCAACACATGGGTTGCATTGTTTGCAACATCAGGTGTGATTTTCTCGGCGGCCTATGCGCTGTGGCTCTATCGCCGCGTGGTGTTCGGTTCGCTCGACAAGGAAAGCCTGAAGTCACTGCTGGATATGTCGCCGCGCGAAAAGCTGGTTGTCTATCCGCTGGTGATCCTCACCATCTTCTATGGTGTTTATCCGATGCCCGTTTTCGACGCGACGGCAAGCTCGGTTCACGCCCTTATCAATCAATACAATAACGCGCTGTCCGCAGCCGCCACACTGGCGCTGAAATAGCAGGAAGAGGCCAAGGCCGATGCAGACCGACATGATTGCCAACTTGACGCTTATGGCCCCTGAACTGCTCATCGCAGTGGGAGCATTGGCTCTTCTGATGATCGGGGCCTACTCCGGTGAACGGGCAAATTCCGTGGTCAACGGACTTGCGGTTGCCGTGCTGCTTGCAGCATTGGCGCTCGTTGTCCTGTTCCCGCATGATGGCCATGTTTTTGGCCGGGCCTTTGTTTCGGACCCATTCTCGCGCTTCATGAAAGTGCTGACACTGGTTGGCTCCATTGTCACGCTTGTCATGTCGGTGGGCTTTGCCAAGGCTGAAAAATTCGACAAGTTCGAATTTCCGATCCTCATCATGCTGGCGACCCTCGGCATGCTGCTGATGATCTCGGCCAATGATACATTGTCGCTCTATCTGGGCCTCGAATTGCAGTCTCTGGCGCTCTATGTCGTTGCCGCAATCAACCGTGACAGCACCCGCTCAACGGAAGCTGGCCTGAAGTATTTCGTCCTTGGCGCCCTGTCATCCGGCATGCTGCTTTACGGTATCTCGCTCGTTTACGGCTTTACCGGTCACACAGGTTTTGAAGGTATCGCACAGGCGCTTGCAGGCGGCGAACGCCAGCTTGGCGTTGTCTTTGGCCTGGTCTTTATCTTTGCGGGTCTTGCCTTCAAGATATCAGCTGTGCCTTTCCACATGTGGACACCCGACGTTTACGAGGGCGCGCCGACACCGGTTACTGCGTTCTTTGCCACGGCACCGAAAATGGCCGCTATGGCCCTGCTTACCCGTGTTGCCGTTGAGACGTTCCAGCCGATCACCCATGACTGGCAGCAGATTATCGTCTTCATCGCCATTGCATCGATGGTTCTGGGCGCGTTCGCCGCCATTGGTCAGCGCAACATCAAGCGCCTGATGGCCTATTCATCGATCAGCCATATGGGCTATGCACTTGTTGGTCTGGCTGCCGGTACACAGGTTGGCGTGCGCGGCGTCGTTATCTATATGTTTATCTACCTGATCACCACGCTTGGTGTGTTTGCCTTCATTCTGGCGATGCGCCGCAAGCACGGCAATGTCGAACTGATCGAGGATTTGTCCGGACTTTCTCGCACAAATCCAATCATGGCGACAATCTTCACCATCCTGATGTTCTCGCTAGCAGGCATTCCGCCGCTCGCCGGGTTTTGGGGCAAGTGGTACACCTTCCTTGCCGCTGTTCAGGCCAATCTTTACGCGCTGGCCATCATCGGTATCGTGGCTTCGGTTGTGGGTGCGTTTTATTATCTGCGCATCATCAAGATCATGTGGTTCGATGAGCCAGCCGAAGGCTTTGTTCCGGTTGCCGGCGAACTGCGTCTGGTTCTTGGTGTTTCGGGCCTGCTCACGCTGCTTTATGTGCTCATCGGTGGACCTGTTAGCACCTATGCGGAAGCTGCCGCGAAAACGTTCTTCTGAGGCCGGGAACCCTGATCAATGGGATTTTCGCTCTCGCCACTGGCGCAGCAAAACGGTTTCAGGCTTGAAGCTTTTGACACTGTTGGTTCGACCAATGCTGTTGCGCTGGAACGCGCGCAGGAGGGTGACCCCGGGCGGTTGTGGATTGTTTCCAAAAAACAGGAGAGCGGGCGCGGGCGTCGTGGCCGCGCCTGGGCGACATCCCACGGCAATCTGGCCGCATCGCTGCTTCTGACAGGCAATTTTGAATTAAAAACTGCGGCAACGCTTGGCTTCGTCGCCGGGCTTTCGCTGGCCGATGCGCTCGATGCGGTGTGCCCGCAGGCGGCGATTTCCGTTGGTGTTGATGGTGTAGGCAAGTCTGACCTGCGCATTGAACTCAAATGGCCCAATGACGTCCTGATCAACAAGGCCAAGCTATCGGGCATTCTGCTTGAATCGACGCTTTTGCCTGACGGACGCTTCGCTGTCGTCGTTGGCATTGGCGTCAATATAGTTGCATACCCTGAGGACGTGCCGTATCCAGCCACATCGTTGAAGCAACTCGGCGCGGATTGCGATGCGGAAACCCTGTTTCTGGCACTGTCTGATGCTTGGCAGGAAAACAGCCGCATATGGGACGAGGGGCGTGGTCTCTCCGAAATCCGCAAGCGCTGGCTCAAACGTGCTGCCGGAATCGGCAGCGAAGTTGCAGTGCGGGTCGACGGCTCGGTGCTGCGTGGTATATTCGAGACAATTGACGAAGACTGTCGTTTCGTCATACGCGATAATGATGGGGAGAGGGTGAAGATTGCTGCCGGCGATGTTCACTTCGGTGCAGTCGCATCAGCAAGTGCCGGATAGCCGGTTGTTAGGAGTATAAATGGCAAATTCCGATCAGGCGGAACTGGTGTTCCTGCCTTTAGGCGGTGTTGGTGAGATCGGGATGAATCTGGCCTTGTATGGCTATGGTCCCAGTCACAAACGCGAATGGGTCGTCGTCGATATGGGCGTCACCTTTGCCGGACCGGATCTTCCTGGCGCTGATCTTGTGCTTCCCGATATCCGTTTTCTGCAGGCCGAACGGCATAATCTCAAAGGCATTGTGATCACACATGCCCACGAAGACCATTATGGCGCATTGCTGGACCTCTGGCCCATGCTGAATGTGCCTGTCTATGCGACGCCGTTCACCGCCGGATTGCTGGAAGCCAAGCGTCACTCCGAGCCGGGCGCACCGGATATTCCCGTTACGATTTACCGTGCCGGAGAGAAATTCAACGTCGGCCCTTTCGAGTTCGAAGCGCTCGCCGTGACACACTCGATTCCCGAACCTGTCTCGCTGGCAATCAAGACACCACTTGGTATCGTCATCCACACGGGTGACTGGAAGATGGACCCGGAACCATCGCTTGGACCATTGATCGACGAAGCGCGTTTCCGTGCGCTCGGCGATGAAGGCGTTCTCGCCATGATGTGCGATTCCACCAATGCGCTGCGCGAAGGTGAATCGCCATCCGAGCGCGAAGTCGGCGACAGTCTGCGCGACATCATCGAGAATGCCCGTGGCCGCGTGGCCATCACGACCTTCTCGTCGAATGTTGGCCGTATCCGTTCCATTGCCATTGCTGCCCGCGATGCCGGGCGCCAAGTGCTGGTGCTTGGCCGGTCGATGAAGCGTATGATCGCTGTGGCTAGCGAACTTGGCTATCTCGACGGCATTCCGGAGTTCCTGTCCGAAGAAGACTACGGTTTCATTCCCCGCGAAAACATTGTCATCATCCTGACCGGCAGTCAGGGCGAATCCCGTGCTGCACTCGCCAAGCTCGCCCGCGATGAAATGCGCAGTGTGGCGCTTTCGGCCGGTGATACGGTCATTTATTCGTCGCGCACGATCCCCGGCAATGAAAAGCCGATCATCGAGACAAAGAACCTGCTGATCGAACAGGGCATTCACATCATCTCCGATGATGATCAGCTGGTGCACGTATCAGGCCATCCGCGCCGCAATGAGCTGAAGCGCATGTATGAATGGGTGCGTCCGCGTATCCTGGTGCCAGTTCACGGTGAAGCCGCACATCTGGTGGCGCAGGGCTCGCTCGCCGCCATGGCAGGTATTCCGGAAGTGCCGCAGGTGCGCAATGGCGATATATTGCGTCTCGCACCGGGTAAGGCGGAGATCATCGATCAGGCGCCATTTGGCCGCTTGATCAAGGATGGCAGGCTGATCGGCGACGAGGAAGAAGTCGGCATCGTTGACCGCCGCAAGCTTTCCTATGTCGGCCATGTTGCCGTGTCGATGCTGCTTGATGCCAAGTACAACATCATTGAAGACCCGGAAGTCGTGCCTGTCGGCCTGCCGGAGAATGACCGTGAAGGTGAACTTCTCGAAGACCTGCTTTATGATGCGGCAGTGAGCGCCGTGCAAAGTATTCCGCGGGAAAAGCGTAGGGATCTCGCCATGGTCCGTGAGGCCGTTCGCCGCGCGGTGCGCGCTGCAACCAACGAGGCATGGGGCAAAAAGCCTGTTGTCACCGTGTTCGTAACGCGCGTTTGAGGTAAATGATGCTCGGCCGTCTGAATCATGTTGCTATCGCTGTTCCTGATCTGGCGGCGGCATCTGCTGTTTATCGCGATATGCTTGGCGCAAAACTCACCGCGCCGCAGGTTCTGCCGGAGCATGGTGTTACCGTTGTCTTCATCGATGTCGGCAATACCAAGATTGAACTGCTTGAGCCACTGAATGCGGAATCGCCGATTGCCGCTTTCCTTGCCAAAAACCCATCAGGCGGCATGCATCACGTCTGCTACGAAGTGACCGATATTCTGGGGGCGCGAAATCATCTAAAAGAGCAGGGCGCCCGCATTCTGGGCGACGGCGAACCAAAGATCGGCGCCCACGGCAAACCGGTTCTCTTTCTTCACCCGAAAGACTTCAACGGGACGCTGATCGAACTGGAGCAGGTCTGAAATGCCTATCGCAACTGGAATGGCTGTTTATTTCATCTTCTGGTGGCTGACGCTGTTCACCGTACTGCCGATTGGCCTTCGCACCCAGGCCGACGAAGATGATGTCACGCTTGGCACGACTGCCAGCGCGCCCCATAAGCATCGCATGGGGCGGGTGTTCCTCATCACCACGATTGTCTCAGCAGTTATCTTTGTGATCTTCTATATCGTGAACCAGAAGCTCGGTTTCGGTGTTGATGATATCCCGGTTTTCTTCCCGAAACTGGATTAGGGTCAACCATATTCCGCGATTGGTATGATGTGTTGCATACGCATGGTTCGTGGTTCGACAAGCTCACCATGAGCCCTTCGACAGGCTCAGGATGAGTGGAGCTTTATTCTGCAATGTTGGTGACTATCTTGCAGCCCTCACTCTCCCTCATGGTGAGCTTGTCGAACCACGAACCACATCACCCACAAATGGCATCCAACCTTCAAGATCCCGTTGTCTGCCTGTAATGCGATGATGTTTTACCAAAACAGCCCTGACAAATGCCTGTAATACTGCCCATGCAGGCAGCCACCCGGATCAGCGCTTCACCCCGGGTAAACGGCGCGGCGATTGTATAGCTGCAAAGCTTCACAACTCTACTCGCGATGGAACCCGGCACCCGCAGCAAAGTGGTTATGCGGCAATTGGCAAGCTTTGCGCAAATTTCGACGGCACTATTGTCCCTGTCGCGCCGGAAGTGATAGCGAAAGGTCAGTCTTTCCAGCGGCACCGTCTCATAGGCAATGGCGAGGGGTGTCCAGCCGGTTTTGGCACCCAGTTCCCATGCGTGCCTGCACAGACGCCAGTCCTCTCCACCCGCCATGCCGAGCGCATTGTCAAAGCGCAGGCCTGTGCTGCGGAAAAAGTCGAGGCTACCCATCCAGCTTCCTGTTGCCAGCAAAATTCTGTTGGCTTCATTGTTCCGGCGTTTGACCGTTGCCTTGTGCTCACTGCGTCTGTTTCTGCGGTTTAAACCAGCCCAAACAAGCTGTGCAGCAAATGAGGCGTCTGGTGCGACGGGCGCACAACGAACAGGCGAGGCGACTATATCAAGGTCAAATCGGTCACGTTCGACGAGCAATTCTACCAGCCAATCCGGTTCGACCCGTTCGTCATCATCGGCAAAAGTCATCAGGTCATGACCACCGGCCAGCGCACATTCCAGTGCGCGATTGCGGGCAAACGCAATGCCCAGCCGCGATTCGAGCTCGTATTGAACGGATAGATCAGGCACCAGCGAACGGAAATGCTCTACCACAGGCTGAAGCGTTGCCTCTTCATTGTTCTCGATAATAAGGAAATGAAGATGCACATCATCAGGAATCTGCATGGCTGCGTAGGAAGCAAGCAGGTTCTGCAGCATGACCGGTCGGTTACGCGTCACTGTGCTTATGCATATACTGCGCTTGCGCGGCATTGCCGCGTTGCACCTGTCGTCAGTCATGGGTCGTCCCCGAACATATTAATGCGAAAACGCGCCAATCCCCACGAAGGACGCGTCAATTTATGGTCGAAGGCTAGCACGCCAAGATGATTTCAACATTACGACCTTAGGCGTATGCCGCGGTCTGACGGGTGGAAGAATGCGAATCGATGAGCGGCATCGGAGAGCCTTTTTCGCACTTTTGGATTCATTAGCCTGGACACAGAAAATCTCATCCATGGCTGAAATCGCCAATGCGATGACTACGCCGGGCGTGTGAGTAGTTTAAATATAGCGATGAAGTAGTGGCATAAAGAATAGCGGTACATTAATTCAAGTTTAAAAATGTTCGATAACGTGTTGTATTCCCAATACAAAGCAAAAAAAATGCAAGGCTTTCGCCTTGCATTGTTAGATCGCGTCTGACCTAATCCACTTGCGTGGTGGCTGCGTATTACCGCGCCAAAGGTCACATCCTCCCAAGACTTTGACCGCGCTGGAAAGCAGAATTATTCTTACTTTCTCATTATGATTAAAAAAATAGCGGACTGCCTTCGAAATGTCACGAAAAATATTCGATACAGTCATTTTTTGCTTACAAATCTGGCAGCGTAACAAAACTGTCACAAATTCGAGGCGTCTCATTTGTGGGTTGCGGGTTCCCAACCAGTCGTTAAGCCGCTAAGAAACATTGCTGCGCCGTGGATTCCCAAGGGTTTTGTGACGAGCGCAGCGACACTTTCAATGGCGCGTAATCCTTTGCGGAAATCAGCAAAGATTTTTGGGTTATACGCTAACTTTGCACTTGGTTTTGCCTGATTCTTCAAGCATTCAGGCTGTGTTTCAATTTGGTGATCTCAATGCGGCTTTCCCGTTATTTTCTGCCTATCCTGAAAGAGAATCCTAAAGAGGCGGAAATCGTCTCGCACCGGCTGATGCTGCGTGCCGGCCTGATCCGTCAGGAATCGGCCGGCATCTATGCCTGGCTGCCGGCAGGGCTGCGTATTCTCAACAAGGTGTCCAATATCATCCGCGAGGAGCAGAATCGTTCCGGCGCGATTGAATTGCTGATGCCGACGATCCAGTCCGCCGATCTGTGGCGTGAAAGCGGCCGTTACGACGCCTATGGCGACGAGATGTTGCGCATCAAGGACCGCGGTGATCGCGAGATGCTGTATGGTCCGACCAATGAGGAAATGATCACCGAGATTTTCCGGGCTTATGTGAAGTCTTACAAGGACCTGCCGCTCAATCTTTATCACATCCAGTGGAAGTTCCGCGATGAGCGCCGCCCGCGTTTCGGTGTTATGCGCTCGCGCGAATTCCTGATGAAGGATGCCTATTCCTTCGATCTCGATTTCGAGGGCGCGAAGGCTGCCTATAACCGCATGTTCGTTGCATATCTCAGGACATTCTCGCGACTTGGTATCAAGGTCATTCCGATGCGTGCCGATACGGGTCCCATCGGCGGTGAACTCAGCCATGAATTCATCATTCTGGCCGAGACAGGCGAGAGTCAGGTCTATTGTGACCGTGCCTATCTCGATCTGCCGGTGCCGGGTGCCGATACCAATTTTGATGATAATGCGCAGATTGCCGATATCGTGACGCAGTGGACGACGCCCTATGCGGCGACGGACGAAATGCATGATGAAGCGGCATGGGGCAAAGTTGGTTCGTCCGATCAGCTGGCCGCGCGCGGCATCGAAGTTGGCCACATCTTCCACTTCGGCACCAAATATTCCGAGCCGATGGGCGCCAAGGTCAGCGGACCCRATGGCAAGGATCATATGGTCTCGATGGGGTCCTACGGTATCGGTCCATCGCGCGTTGTCGCGGCGATCGTCGAAGCATCGCATGACGAGAACGGCATCATCTGGCCGAAGGCGGTTGCGCCGTTCGGAGCCGGTATCGTCAACATGAAGCCGGGTGATGAAGCCTGCGATGCGGTTTCCGCCAAGCTCTACGAAGCTTTGACCAATGCCGGTCTTGAGCCCTTGCTCGATGATACGGAAGACCGACCCGGTGCGAAATTCGCCAAGATGGACCTGATCGGCCTGCCCACGCAGGTGATTGTCGGTCCGCGCGGTGTTGCTGCGGGCGAAGTCGAGATAAAAGATCGCGCGACGGGTGAACGTGAAACCCTGAGCATTGAAGCTGCAATCAACAAGCTTGCAGGCCCCGCTGACATTCAGGCTGGAACTCTATGACTGAACCGGCCGTCACTGCTGTCCAACCGGGTCCAAAACCGTTCTCTGCCTATGAACGGATGATTGCATGGCGCTATCTGCGCGCCCGGCGCAAGGAAACGTTTATTTCGGTGATCGCCGGTTTCTCCTTCACCGGCATCATGCTTGGCGTGGCGACGCTCATTATCGTCATGGCTGTCATGAATGGCTTCCGCAGCGAGTTGCTGACACGCATTCTCGGCATTAACGGCCATGTCATCATGCAGCCAATGGATCGGCCGCTTGATGATTATGATAATCTTATCAAGCGCATCGATACGGTGCCGGGTGTTTCCTTCGCCATTCCTGTCATTGAAGGACAGGTGTTGGGGCAGGGCAATGTCGGGCAGGGCACCGGCACACTGGTGCGCGGCCTGCGTGAAGAGGATATCAACAAGCTTCAGCTCGTCGCCAAGAATGTCAAACAGGGCACCTTTGCCAATTTCGACAAGGCGGGCGGCGTGGCTATCGGCACGCGCATGGCGGAAAATCTGGGATTGGGCATTGGCGACAAACTCACATTGATGTCGCTGGATGGTGATGTGACCCCGCTCGGCGTTTCGCCGCGGGTCAAATCCTATCCGGTAGTGGCGATTTTCCAGATTGGCATGTCTGAATATGACGCGTCCATCGCGCTTATGCCGCTGGACGAGGCGCAGCTTTATTTCAATCAGGAAGGCAAGGTTCAATCCATCGAGATTTTTGCCAACAACCCTGACAATGTTGACGCATTGAAAAAACCCATTGAGGATGCGGCGGCACGGCCGCTTATGCTCACGGATTGGCGCCAGCGCAACGTGACCTTCTTCTCGGCGCTTCAGGTCGAACGCAACGTTATGTTTATGATCCTGACCCTGATTGTGCTTGTTGCGGCGCTGAACATCATTTCCGGCCTGATCATGCTGGTGAAGGATAAGGGCCGCGATATTGCGATTCTCAGAACCATGGGCGCAACGCGAAACTCGGTCATGCGCATCTTCCTGATGACAGGAGCAGCGATTGGCGTCACCGGTACGATTGCCGGTGTGGCGCTTGGCGTTCTTGTTTGCCTGAATGTGGAGCGGATCAGACAGTTTTTCTCGTGGTTATCAGGTACGACCCTGTTCAACCCTGAACTTTATTTCCTCAGCACATTGCCCGCCAAGATGGATTTCAACGAGACCTTCACCGTTATTCTGATGGCGCTTGTCCTGTCGTTTCTGGCAACGCTGTTCCCCGCATGGCGCGCAGCCAAGCTCGATCCTGTTGAAGCTTTGAGGTACGAATAATGTCAGCCGGGCCTATTCTTCAGCTGACCAATGTCGGCCGCCGGTACAATGAAATTGACCGGGAACTCGTCATTCTTGACGATGCGAGTTTCTCGCTTGGGCGAGGCGAGATGGTGGCGCTTGTCGCTCCGTCAGGTGCCGGTAAGTCGACGCTGCTACACACGGCGGGCCTTTTGGAGCGGCCTGACAATGGCGACGTGATTCTGGATGGGCGCGCCTGTGGCTCGCTCTCCGATGAAGAGCGCACGGCGATCCGCCGCAATGATATCGGTTTCGTCTATCAGTTCCACCATCTGTTGCCGGAATTCTCGGCGCTTGAAAACGTGATGATGCCGCAGATGATCCGGGGCATGAAACCACGCGTGGCTTCCGAACGCGCGCAGCAATTGCTCGATTATATGAAAGTCGGCGCGCGCGCCTCGCACCGCCCGTCGGAACTCTCAGGCGGTGAGCAGCAGCGTGTGGCTATCGCCCGCGCCGTGGCCAATGCACCGCTTGTGCTTCTGGCTGACGAACCAACAGGCAATCTTGATCCGGTAACGGCGTCCTACGTCTTCGAGGCGCTGGAAGCACTGGTGCGCCAGTCCGGCCTGTCGGCAATGATTGCCACACACAATCACGAACTTGCCCTGCGTATGGATCGCCGGGTAACGCTCCAGGACGGCAAGATCACCACCGTCTCCTGATCCGGGAACAAGGGATGCGAAGCAAATTCGCATCCCGTTTACCGCGTGCCATCAATCCCATCCAGCTTCGTTTTACCCTCTGTTAAGAAATCGACAACCATAGCACCAATGGTTGCTTTAGCGTGCTTGACTTTGGAACAAAAATAGAACAAAACATATACATAGAGCAAACGAAGAAGGGTTTTTCCGATGAGCGAACTTTTCCAGGATGTCATGTCATTCGTTACAGTCAGCCTGTTTGTTGCGACATTCGCAATGTGGGTGAGTGTTATCTGAAGGGATCGGAACCGTGATGACGACTGAAATCGTCAGTCATTTCGTTCCAGTCAGTTATATCTGGTTCCACCGGCGAATGACCGGCTCCGTCAGATCATGCTCATAGCCGAGCACGCTGATACTGGCGGTATCCAGAACGAAGAGCGAGCCGCCCTCTGGCGGCAAGCCAAGCCAGCGTGCCGCAAGGACGCGCAGGAAATGCGAACTTGAGAAGATGAGAATTCTGCTGTTCGCGTTGCGGATCTCAGCGATGATCCTGTCTGCACGGGCACCGACATCGAATGCCAGTTCACCTTTGGGGCACCCGTCGCGAAAAAGCTGCCAGCCGGGGCGTTCAGCCAGAATCTCCTTGGTGGTGACACCTTCATAGGAACCATAATCCCATTCGGCCAGATCATCCTTGATGAGACGGGCGGAGCCATAACCGGCGAGGGCGCAGGTATTCGATGCGCGCTGCGACGGGCTCGACCATACGGCATCGAAGGCGTGGCCCTGCAGGCGATTCGTGAGTTGGCGCGCTGCCTCTTCGCCCGCTGCTGTCAGCGGTATGTCGGTTCGGCCCGTATGTTTGCCGGAAAGACTCCATTCGGTTTGACCATGCCGAACCAGATAGATTTCAGGAAATGCGTTGCTCATCCATTGGGCCTTTCGTGTGCAAATGCCGGTTGTTCACAGTCGCACGATCTGGCGGCCAAAGTATAGGTGGACACCCCAGAGCCATTGCCAGAGAATGGCCAAATGGTGAATCAGCGCATTCATCGGGAATCTTTTGGAGATGCAGGAATTGGCAGACGGACAGCGTAACCCGAACGAAGGCAATGCGGAAAAGCAGGCGCTTCGTTTTGTTCATCTGCGCGTGCATTCTGCCTATTCGCTGCTCGAAGGGGCGCTGCAGGTCGCCAAGGTTATTGATCTGGCCGTTGCCAACAAAGCGCCAGCCATTGCCATCACCGACACCAACAATCTGTTCGGCGCGCTTGAATTTGCCCAGAAGGGCTCCAAATCCGGACTGCAGCCGATCATCGGTTGCCAGCTTGATATTGCTTTTCATGATCAGGCCGAGGAGAGCCGCAGCGCCAACCGGCGTGAAGCGCTTGGTCTTGCGCCGCTTGTTCTCTTGGCCGCGACGGAAGCGGGCTATGCCAATCTCGTCAGGCTCGTCAGCCGCGCCTATCTGGAAACGCCTGCGGGCGATCCTGTCCATGTTGCCGCCGCATGGCTGCCTGAGGTGTCCGATGGCATCATTGTGCTTTCGGGTGGGCCTGAAGGTCCTATCGCCAAGGCGATCAAGGATGAGCGCATTGACCGCGCGCGTCAGCGGCTGATTCATCTGCGTTCCATCTATGGCGACCGCCTCTATGTAGAATTGCAGCGCCATCGCGGCTATGACCGTGCCTTGGAAGCAACCCATATTGATCTGGCATATGAGCTGGAGTTGCCGCTCGTTGCCACCAATGACGTGTTCTTTTCCAAGAGCGCGGATTATGAGGCGCATGATGCGCTGCTCGCCATTGCCGCCGGATCGCTGCTCTCGATTGATGATCGACGCCGCCTGACGCCGGATCATTATCTGAAGACCGAAGACGAGATGATCGCGCTGTTTGCCGATCTTCCGGAAGCACTGGAAAATACCGTCGAGATCGCGTTGCGCTGCTCCTATTATCCAAAAAGCCGTGCACCGATCCTGCCGCGGTTTACCGGGGTAAGCGATGACCCGGAAGCCGCGCTACAGGAAGAAGCCGATGAGTTGGCACGTCAGGCGCGTCAAGGTCTGGCGAGCCGTATCGAAACACTCGGCCTTGCCGATGGCCATACACCGCAGGAATATGCGGAGCGGCTAGAATACGAGATTTCGATCATCACCCGGATGAAATATCCGGGTTATTTCCTCATCGTTTCTGACTTTATCAAATGGGCGAAAGCCCATGATATTCCTGTGGGTCCGGGTCGTGGTTCGGGTGCAGGCTCGCTCGTTGCCTATGCGCTGACTATCACCGACGTTGACCCTCTGCGCTTCTCCCTGCTGTTCGAACGCTTCCTCAATCCGGACCGCGTGTCGATGCCGGACTTTGACATCGATTTCTGTCAGGAACGCCGCGACGAGGTGATCCGCTATGTTCAGGCCAAGTATGGCCGGGATCAGGTGGCGCAGATTATCACCTTCGGAACACTGCAGGCGCGCGCTGTGCTGCGCGACGTCGGCCGTGTGCTTGAAATGCCCTATGGGCAGGTGGATCGCCTGACCAAGATGGTTCCGGCCAACCCGGCCAATCCGGTAACGCTGGCGAAAGCCATCGAGGATGAACCGCGTCTGCGCGAGGAACGTGACAAGGAGCCGGTGGTCGAGCGCTTGCTCGATATCGCGCTGAAGCTTGAAGGGCTTTACCGCCACGCATCGACCCATGCCGCCGGTATCGTTATTGGTGATCGTCCGCTCTCCGAACTCGTGCCGATGTACCGCGATCCGCGCTCCGACATGCCGGTCACGCAGTTCAACATGAAGATGGTGGAAGAGGCGGGTCTGGTCAAATTCGACTTTCTCGGCCTCAAAACCCTCACCGTGCTGCAAACGGCCGTCAATCTGGTCAAGCGGCGCGGCATTGCCGTCGATATTTCCAATCTGCCGCTTGATGACAAGCTGAGTTACGAAATGCTGTCGCGCGGCGAGACGGTCGGCGTGTTTCAGGTGGAAAGTACCGGTATGCGCAAGGCGCTGATCGGCATGAAGCCTGACCGGATTGAAGACATTATCGCGCTCGTTGCGCTTTATCGTCCGGGTCCGATGGAGAACATTCCGACCTATAATGCGCGCAAGAATGGCGATGAGGAGATGGCCTCGATCCATCCCAAGATCGACCATCTCGTCAAGGAAACCCAGGGCGTCATCATCTATCAGGAACAGGTGATGCAGATCGCGCAGGAAATGTCCGGCTATACGCTGGGTGAAGCCGATCTTCTGCGCCGCGCCATGGGTAAGAAAATTCGCGCCGAAATGGACAAGCAGCGCGAGCGCTTTGTTGATGGTGCGGTGGAACGCGGTGTTACCAAACCACAGGCGAATTTCATTTTCGACCTGCTCGCCAAATTCGCCGATTACGGTTTCAACAAATCGCATGCCGCCGCCTATGCGATCGTCTCGTTCCAGACAGCCTATATGAAGGCGCATTATCCTGTTGAGTTCCTCGCATCGTCCATGACCTATGACATGGCCAATACCGACAAGCTCAATGATTTCAGGCGCGAGGCGCTGCGCCTCGGCATCGAAGTGGTCACGCCATCGGTCAACACCTCGTTCCGCCTCTTCGAAGTGGGTGATAACCGCATTTTCTATTCGCTGGCCGCCATCAAGGGCGTCGGTGAGGCGGCTGTCGATCACATCGTCGAAAAACGGGGTGATAAGCCCTATGCCAGTCTTGAAGATTTCTGCGAGAGAATTGACCCGCGTGTGGTCAATCGCCGTGTTTTTGAAAGCCTGATCAATGCCGGGGCGTTTGATTGCTTTGGCCGCGAACGGCCCGCACTCATCGCCGGTCTCGACCGTATTATCGGCCATGCCCAGCGCACACAGGAAGACAGTGTCAGCGGGCAGGCGGATATTTTTGGCGGCATGGCCGCCGGTGGTTCGCAGGGCTTGCAGCTCCCCAATGCAGCGCCATGGTTGTCGGCGGAAAAACTGCGGCGTGAATTTGAGGCCGCTGGTTTCTACCTTTCGGCCCATCCGCTGGATGAATATCGCCCGATTCTCGAAAAGATGCGGGTGCAGAGCTGGGCCGAATTCTCCGCTGCCGTTAAACGCGGCGCCAATGCCGGGCGTCTGGCTGGAACCATCACCGCCAAGCAGGAACGCAAGACCAAAACCGGCAACAAGATGGGCATCATCCAGTTCTCCGATGCCTCCGGCCAGTTTGAAGCCGTGCTGTTCTCCGAGGCGCTGGCGCAATATCGCGATCTACTGGAGCCCGGACGTTCCGTTGTGGTGACTGTTGGTGCCGAAGACCGACCCGAGGGCATCAGCCTGCGCATCCAGACGGCCCAATCGCTCGAGGACGAGGCGACGCGTATGCAGAAGGCCTTGCGGCTCTATATGCGCTCCAGCGAACCCCTCAGCGCAATCACCCCCTATCTCGCCCCACAAAATGACGGTCAGATCGTCAGCCTGATCCTGATCAAGGAAAACGGTGCGAGCGAAGTAGAAATAGAGCTACCCAACCGCTATCGCGTCGGCCCGCAAGTTGCCAGCGCGATGAAGGCGATACCCGGCGTGGTCGATGTGGAGATGGTGTAGCGTTTTGACGTTGCAATGACGTTGTGTGGTTTGTGGTGCGTGGTTCGACACAACAACCATGAGGCCCTTCGACAGGCTCAGGATGAGGGGAGCTTTATTCTGCAATTCTTTTGATCTGCAATCTTTGCGATTAACCTTGCATCCTCACTCTCCCTCATGGTTCACCCCCCTCTGTCCTGTCGGACATCTCCCCACAAGGGGGGAGATCAGCCTTCAATACCACCTTGCACAATTTGAACCGTTTCCCGTTGTGCAAAGGCGTTTATGCCAATGTGATCTCCCCCCTTGTGGGGGAGATGTCCGACAGGACAGAGGGGGGTGAACACCCAATGCCACTCACTTACGCCTGAAAAACAATCCATAAATATCAGAAAAACCTAATCTATTTCATCCGGCACTGGCCTTGATCTCTGTCTGATCTTGCCAAACGTATACCCCGTCTCGACGGCATTATTGCCGAATTTCCCGCGCAATTTATCAATGGCTGTTTCCGCAACGGCGCGCTTGGTCGCCTGCACATCAACAAGATCATGCGGATCGGCGCGGCCATCATCGCCAAGATCAGTTACACCGATGCCGATGAGGCGAAACCGTGTGCCGTCGATCTCCTTTTCCAGCAATGCCAGCCCGGTGCGGAAAATCCGGTCGGCGAGTTGTGTGGGATCAGCCAACTGCCGGTTGCGGGTTTTCAGCTTGAAATCGCTGGATTTGAGCTTGAGAACCACGGTCCTGCCGGCAATATCGGCTGCCTTCAGGCGGCGTGAAACCTTCTCGGCGAGCGAGCGCAGAATGGGAACCAGATCGTCAAGCGTACCGATATCCTCGTTGAAGGTTGTCTCAGCCGAAACGCTCTTGGATTCGCCGTCCGGTTCCACCCGGCGCGTGTCAATGCCGCGCGAGAGTTGATAAAGGCGCTGACCCATAGTGCCATAGGCGCGCATCAGCGCGCCAAGCTCCATGGTTTGCAACTGACCGATGGTGCGAATCCCGTCCTTCTCCAGCGTGGCGGCAAACACTTTGCCAACACCCCAGATCATAGTGACCGACTTGTCGTAGAGAAAACGTGGTGTTTCCTCCTCGCCGATGATGGAAAACCCGCGCGGTTTGTCAAAGTCCGAGGCGATCTTTGCCAGAAACTTGCAGTAGGAGAGGCCGACAGAAACGGACAGGCCCATTTCCTTTTCCACCCGATTGGAAAACTGTGCCATGACCCGTACAGGCGGATCATGATGCAGGCGCTGCGTGCCTGTCAGATCAAGAAACGCCTCGTCAATGGATAGCGGCTCAACCTGCGGGGTCAGATCGCGCATCATCTGGCGGATTTCCCGCCCGACACGCACATATTTTTCCATGTTGGGGCTGATAACCACCGCATGCGGACAGGCTCCCAGTGCTTTAAACATCGGCATGGCCGATTTTACGCCGTGAATGCGGGCGATATAGCAGGCGGTAGAGACCACGCCGCGTTTGCCGCCACCGATGATCAAAGGCTTGTCACGCAGATCAGGATTGTCGCGTTTTTCCACCGAAGCGTAGAACGCATCACAATCCACATGGGCGATTGAAAGCTTGTAGAGTTCCGGGTGGCGCAAGAGGCGCGGGCTGCCGCATTGCTGGCACCGGCGCCCGGCCGACGCTTGCGCGGTCAGACAGTCGCGGCAAAATCCAAATTCGGGATCGTTAAGGGTTGCCATGATACCAGGAACATAAATAGAACATGCCGAACGTACCGAAGTGGCAGGCGTCTTGCAAGCCGTTTACGCCTCAATACACATCCTGGCGTCCGCCCGGCAACAGCCGCAACGCTTCCTGAAACAGGGCAGGGTCCGTTTGCGTCGCCTCGCAATAGCGCATCAGGGTTGGTTCGTGCGCCAGATAGAATTGCAGCACGCCAGCGAGGAAACCGGGTTCCTGTGCCGCCTCACGAATCTGCTCGGCGGTAATGCCCGTGAGCGCCAGAAAGCGCGGCAGCAGATCCGTATCCCCGGCCAGAAAGACCAGGGAATTGATCGCCAGATCCTGCGCGCTGTCGAGGTTCATCTGTTGTTTCATGGGTCTTGTCTGCTCCGTAATGTGTGCTCAACGGGGCACCCCCAGCGAACAATATTGCCAATTGAAGCCATTCAGGCCGGTTGTCGCAGGTCAAATGCGCACGCGCCAATTGAATCTGATCAAAATAACATGTTCAATAAAGCCTTGGTTAAACATGATCCGCAGCATTTTTGATTGGCATGAAGAGTTTCCTTTTCATCAATCAAAACTCGCTATCAAATGCATCCATTCAATGATGCTGCAGTGGGAGCCTTGTCAATACGGCAATTCCACACAACGCACGATCTATGGGAAGTGGCCAATGGTGAAGAAAGTTATGATCGTCGAGGACAATGAGCTGAATATGAAGCTCTTCCGCGACCTTATCGAAGCCAGCGGCTATGAAACCATCCGGACGCGCAATGGCCTTGAAGCGCTTGATCTGGCGCGCGAACACCGCCCTGATCTGATTCTCATGGATATCCAGCTGCCTGAAGTCTCGGGACTTGAGGTGACCAAATGGCTGAAAGCCGATGATGACCTGCATGTTATCCCGGTTATTGCCGTCACTGCCTTTGCCATGAAGGGTGATGAGGAACGCATCCGGCAGGGCGGCTGCGAAGCCTATATATCCAAGCCGATCTCAGTGCCGAAATTCATAGAAACCATCAAATCCTACCTTGGCGACGTTTGACCCGTCAGTTTTACCGGAGAAGTGAAATATGACGGCCCGCATTCTTGTCGTAGATGATGTTCCAGCCAATGTGAAGCTGCTCGAAGCGCGGCTGAGCGCGGAATATTATGAAGTTGTCACCGCCACCAATGGCTATGAGGCGCTGGAGTTTTGCGAAAACAACAGCGTTGATGTCATCCTGCTTGATGTGATGATGCCGGGGATGGACGGATTCGAAGTCTGCCGCCGGCTGAAATCCCAGCCTCACACGGCGCATATTCCGGTTATTCTGGTGACGGCGCTCGATCAGGACATGGATCGCATCACCGGCCTGAATTTTGGCGCTGATGATTTTCTGACCAAGCCGGTCAATGATCTCCAACTGCTTGCGCGGGTTAAAAGCCTTGTGCGCCTGAAGAACCTCACGGATGAATTGCGGTTGCGCGTGGCGACAACCCGTGATGTCGGGCTTGAATCGATCCTGCGTTTTCCGAGCGGGATCGAAACTCTTGGGCGGGATGCGCGGGTTTTGCTGATCGATGAACGCCCGGCCAGCGCCGAGCGGATCAGGACTGTCCTGTCGCCGGAATGCGTGGTTGATGTCCAGACCGACCCGCAGACCGGTTTCTTTGATGCCATTCAGGGCAATCATGATTGCCTGATCATTGCATCGAGTTTTGCCGCGCATGATCCCTTGCGGATTTGCGCGCAGTTGCGCTCGCTCGACAATACCCGGTCCATGCCGATTATCCTTGTTGCCGATCCGGGCGAGGAGCCGAAAGTCCGGCGTGCGCTGGAGCTTGGCGTTAATGATTATGTGGTCCGGCCGTTGAATTCGAACGAATTGCTGGCGCGTTTGCGCACCCAGTTGCGGCGCAAGGCCTATCATGATGGCCTGCGCGCCAGCGTGGTGAAAACCTACGAAATGGCCGTCACCGATAGCCTGACCGGTCTGCACAACCGGCTTTATCTCGAAACACACCTTGCGACATTGTTCAAGCGTGCCGTCGACCGCCGCCGTCCGCTGTCGATCCTGATGACCGATATTGATCGCTTCAAGCTCATCAATGATACGCACGGGCATGATGGCGGCGATGAAGTGCTGCGTGAATTTGCCCGCCGCCTGCGGCGTAATGTGCGCGGCAGCGATCTTGCCAGCCGTTATGGCGGCGAGGAGTTTTTTATTGTCATGCCCGATACGGACCTGACCATGGCGGCTATCGTGGCCGAGCGAATCCGCCGCGAGGTGGCCTCGACGCCATTCTTTGTTGATGACGGTATCACCAGCGTACCGGTAACCATCAGCATCGGTATTGCCAGCGTGCAGTCAAAGGATGACACGGTACAGAACATGCTCAAGCGTGCCGACGAGGCGCTTTACGGCGCTAAAGCGTCGGGGCGGAACAAGGTCGTCTCCGCCGCTGCCTAGTGGCGTTTCCTTCCAAAGAGATATCTCCGCCTGATCAAACCGGGCCTGATTCTTTGGATCGATATCCCGTGCGTAGGAGAGAGGCCGCGAATCGGCGCGCCGATTACAGAACCAGAAATATCCCGGAAAACAAAAATGCCGCCCGAAGGCGGCATTTTGATCATACGGGAAAAGCCAAGATTACTTGATCTTGGTTTCCTTGAATTCAACGTGCTTGCGTGCGACCGGGTCGTACTTACGGAAAGACATCTTTTCCGTCTTCGTACGGCTGTTCTTGCTCGTTACATAGAAGAAACCGGTGTCAGCGGTCGACAGAAGCTTGATCTTGATGTTCGCAGCCTTAGCCATTTTCAGTTTACCTGTTTTAATTAGAAGAGGACCGCCGTTCAGTCCAACAACGTGGCTATAAGCGGAAATTCAGGCGGACACATACCAACACCCGCCAAAAAGTCAAGCCTAGAGCCACTATAATCTAAGCTTTGAAGTGCAATCCCGGTGATATCCGCGACAATCCGTGTTTGCTGGGCGCTGTTTCTTATACTGGCAGCGGCGGGCTACGCAAGCAGCCTGCCGCTATTGTCATTGTCCGCGATCAGAACCTTGTTGTCACATTGGCCTTGACGGCATTGTCGCGGGTTTGTTGCGAGAACTGGCCGGTATAGCTGAGGCCAAGCGTGGTTGCCTTGCCGATACCGAAGTCCAGCCCGGCCTCGACGAGGGCTGTATCTGATGCGATGGGCAATCCATGGACCGGAAAAGCCTGACCACCACTGGCAAAGGCCAATGAGGCTTCCGGTGTGGTATCGCCAAAGGCATGCCGCCAACCCGCCATGCCATGAGCGGTGAGGACGCTCGCCTCGCTCAAGGCAAAGCGATGCGAGGCCCTGAGACCAAGGGTTGTGGTGGTGAGGTCAGTTGTATCAGATTGACCTGACAGGGCAGTCTTGCCACCTGTCTCGGTAAAGCCATCGGTTTTCAGATGCGTATAGGCRGCTGCGGCAAAGGGTTCGAGGGCGGCATAGGTCGTATCGATCCGGTAGGCGGCTTCACCGAACAGCTGCAC